>CAZFAR010000013.1:0-19296 GCA_964516825.1 uncultured Thermococci archaeon | reverse complement strand
CTATCTCACCTACAGCTTTCAAATTCTCCTGGAAGAACCCGTAAAAGGAAGGCTGCTCAACATAGACTCCTGAAGCATCTATTACCTTCTCTTTCAGATCCTCCAGGTCGATCTGCCCCCTTTCATCATGGGAAACAGGTATAACTTCAAGATCAGGGCAGTAGGTTTTCAAAACTTGCCTTCTGAAGGGTGAAATCAAATCAGGTATCAGGAATTTCTTTTTCTGAGTGACTCTCTCAGAGAGCAAGGCTGACTCAGCCAGTGAGGTAGCCCAGTCATAGTTCGAGGAATTGCACACGTCCATGCCTGTCAGATCACAGATTAGACTCTGGTACTCAAAGAGTGCCTGCAGCATGCCCTGAGAGATTTCTGGCTGATACGGTGTATAGCTAGTGTAGAATTCACTCCTGGAAAGCAACTCTTTGATGTGAGAAGGTACATAATGATTGTAGCATCCAGCACCTAAAAAAGATAGGACTTTTTCATTTTTTTCGATGAGACTGTGAATCTTTTGCGTAACTTCGAGATCGGACAAAGGAGGTGGCAGTGCAATGTCTTTCTTGAGATTATCGGGAATGTCTGAGAAGAGGTCAGCCATACTCATGCCTATCTGGTGAAGCATTTCCTCTTCCTCGGGAACGTTTGGAATGTAGCGCATTGGATCACCTGCACTGAGTGTTGTAGCATGATTATAAAGGTTTTTGGTTCTATGTTCTCCACAAAATGATATTGTTACACGTGTATCATCAATGGGAATGCCTGTCCAAAACCTATTTATGATTGAAATATTTCTTTTCTCCATGAACATTGGAGCTCATGTTTCAATCAGTGGAGGATTTACCAGAGCTTTTGATGAAATAAGAGAAATCAAAGGTACATGCGGTCAGATCTTCACTCATTCTCCCCGAACCTGGAGATTTCCTGATGCAAATCAAGAAGAAGCAGAGAAGTTCAAAGGAATTTATAGAACGAAAGAGATATGGCCCATATTGATCCATGAATCGTATTTGAGCAATCTGGCCACTCCAAAATCAGATATCTATGAGAAATCCATGGAAACTATGAAAAAGGAAGTTATAACAGCCAATATATTGGGAATTGAGTACATCAAGATACATCCTGGCTCCCATTTGGGACAGGGAGAAGAAAAAGGACTGAATCAAATCGCTGAATCATTATCAGAGTTGCAGCCTATACTGGATGATGTAACGATTCTCCTAGAGACGACTGCTGGAAAGGGGACAGATCTTGGGTATACGTTTGAGCAACTTCAGTACATCAGGGAAGCCACAGAGATTGAGACTGGAGTCTGTCTGGATACGTGCCATGTGTTTGCTGCAGGGTACGCCATAACAACACATGAAGGGCTGAATGAAACGCTAGAGGAATTGGATACCCTCATCGGGCTGAATCAGGTGAAGGCTGTCCAGCTCAACGATTCGAAACATCCCTTCAGATCACGTAAAGATGAGCATGCTCATATAGGATTGGGCGAAATCGGAGAAGAAGGATTTGAAGTCTTTTTGAATCACCCAAAAATAAGGAATCTTCCATTGATACTGGAAACTCCTCTTGATAGTGCCAGAGGACACAAAGAAAACATAGAAGCAGTCAGGAGATTAATCAGAAAGTAGTTGCGATACAGCCTGAAGATTCACAAATGCCCAAAGGAATTGTCATATGTAAGGAGACAGTAATCAATGGCTATGCATCATAACAGTGGACCATGAAATAGAAACCTTTTTCTGATATCATTCTACTCACTTTCTATGCTTTCAAAAGAGGAATTACGATCGTTCATCGATCACACAAATCTCTCCCCCTCTGCCACTTCTGAAGACATCA
Organism: uncultured Thermococci archaeon; assembly: GCA_964516825.1. Taxonomy (GTDB): domain Archaea; phylum Methanobacteriota_B; class Thermococci; order Methanofastidiosales; family SZ-28-30; genus SZ-28-30. The sequence continues at coordinate 17,451 of CAZFAR010000013.1, read as the reverse complement.
GGAAGCTCTGCAAAGAGGCAATTGAAAACAGATTCAAAGCAGTCTGTGTCAATTCCTGCTACACTCAGCTTGCCTCAACTCTACTCAAAAATACTCCTGTTCTCGTCTGTACAGTCGTGGGATTTCCATTGGGCGCTATGGCCACTGAAGCCAAGGCCTACGAAGCTGAGATAGCTGTTCAGAATGGGGCACAGGAAATTGACATGGTCCAGAACATTGGTATCTTGAAAGAAGGTTCTTACGAATACCTCCAGGAAGATATCGAGGCTGTGGTCAACCAGGGGGTAACAACCAAAGTGATCCTGGAAACGTGCTTGCTCACCAGAGAAGAAATTGCTGCAGCCTGCACTATCGCGGCAAAAGCGAAGGCCCACTTCGTCAAAACCTCTACTGGATACTCTACTGGCGGAGCCACAATCGAAGCTGTCAAGCTCATGAAAGAAACTGTCCCCCACCTAAAAGTGAAGGCAGCAGGCGGTATTAAAACCTTTGAACAGGCAAGAGTTCTCATCGATGCTGGAGCAGACCGCATAGGAGCTTCCAGAAGTCTTGATATCATAAAATAGGTTGATTCCATCGCATTTCTGCCTTTTCTATCTCTTTTTTTGCAGAAACCTTTCTGAATAACCTGATAGCCTTGTCATAGTATTCTCTTGCCCTGCTATCATTTCTCCTTTTCAGTCCCAGAGAGTATTCCAGATAAGCCAATCCTAAATTCAATGGCGAGCCAGTGGATTCCTCGATGCTCTTCTCGAAAAATTCTTCCGCTTTCTCCCATTCCCCTACTTCCTGTAATATCATGCCGTAGATCCTGCAGAACTCTCCGTAGTAGCGAATCTTCTCCAGCTGCTGGAGGGCTTCCAAGCATTTCTCACAGAATTCGCGTGCTTTTTCTGCCTCCCCTCTTAATAGCAGCAAACGAGCAATCTTCATCTTCACATAAACCATGTAATAAGGATCTTCCAGATCAGCTGCCAGGGTCAGTGCCTGCTCGTAGTAGGTTTCTCCCTTCCCACTTTCTCCCATATCTTCGTAGACCATTCCCAGATTACTGTAAGATATGATCTTGTCATTGATGTCTGAAATTCTCTCTGAGATCTCGAGATTCTTTCTGAAGCATTCCACTGCTTTCCCAAATTCCCCCTTGTAGTAGTAGAGCAAACCCAGAGTATTGTAGCTTGCTGCCATACCGCGCACATCCATGGATTCCTCAGCCAGGGCCAGGCTCCGCTCAACGTATCTGAGTGCAGTATTGAACTCATCCTCGCTGTAGTAGACGTTTGCAATACCTCGCAGCATTTCTGAAACACCAAATCTATATCCAATTTTCTCAGCAATTTCTTTTCCTGCTTCAAAATAGGAAAGTGCTTCCTTGAACCTGGTCTGCTTCCTCAGCAAGGAGCCCAGAGCTCCATAGATGCGCACCATCTCATGAGGATCTTCCAGCTTCTCCAGAAGGTGAAGGCTCTGATCAAAACATTCATGTGCCTTCTTCCAGTTACCACGATAAGCGTATATATTTCCTAACTGTCGCAGTGCTTTTGCGTAGTCTCTTTCTGACTGGATTGCTTCAGCTGTTTTGAGCATTTCCTCGAATTCTCTGAGAGCGCTCCTTGTATCCCCAATCAGAGCGAGTATAGTCCCCCTGGCACAGGTGATAGAGCACCAGAGTCTTGGAGACACAGCTGATCTGGAAAACTGATTCAGAATTTCCATGTAAGGGGACAGGAATCCCCGTTCTATCAGATCGACCTCCTCGGACTTGGCCACGACTTCGGCTGCTTTCTCCTGATCTCCTGCCTGCAGGAAATGGTGCATAGCTTCGAGCAATGCATCAGGTCTCTCTTCTTCGAGATAGCGTCCAGCAATTTCTCTGTGCAAATCTCTCTTGTTAGGTACCTTTTGGTAGGTGAATTCCCTGATCATGGATGGGAGGACGTAGTTACCATTCTGTCTCTTGATGAGCATTCTCTTTTCAAGTCCCTTCAGAACCATCCAGAAACGCTGCTGCTTGTAAATCTTGTTCAGAATGTCAGTGGAGGCAGGGACTCTGAACATGGAAAGACATTCTACAAGCTCCCGGTCTTTCTCTGACAGTTCCTCGAAAATCTCACTCCATAAATAGTCCTCAACACTTTCTACAGGAAGACTCTCCAATACGTCAGAAGCCTTCTTTTCCCTCACTGCTTCACAGAAGATATCCAGGATCAGAGGATGCCCTCCCAGTCTGAAGTGAGCTTTCTTCAGAAATCCATCTTCCAGAGGAATTCCGCGGGAATGCAGAAGATCCCGCGTCTCCATCTCGTTCAGGGTGGACAGCCTGACCTCTGCAATATCTGTTCTCGATATGGTAAGAAAGGGAGGACGCTCTCTTGAGGTAATGATGATCTTTCCCTCAAAAGCCTTCAGTAATCTGAACAATGCCACAATATTCTTATCCCGCACCTGTTGAAATCCGTCAAAACAGAGTACCATGTCTTCTGAGATCCCCTGCTGAACCAAAGACAGAAGCACTCTATTATCCTTTCCTTCCTGCTTCACGTATTCCAGGAGATTGGAATATCCCACATTGTTCAGGAATACAGATAATTTGTTGATCAAGTAATGAAATGAATCGATCTCAGTAAAAGTGTGCCAGAAGATCTTCTTTCCCTCTTCCCGTGCTTTCTGCACGTACCTTGCAGCCAGATACGTCTTGCCGATGCCTGCAATGCCCTCGATAACGACAATTGGGGAATTTTCAAGGAGCTCCATTTCCTCTTCCCTTCCCACAAATCCATGCACCTCTGGAATTTCGAAGGTGAAAGCATCATAAGAGACAGACAGATCTTTTTCGCCCCTGGTCTTGATGTGAATTTTCAATGCATCAGGTTCAAAAGTGATGTTGATTTCCTTGGCATTTACAGAATACAATTTGATGTTCCGTTCTCGATAAACCCATCGGCTGCGGAGAATACCAAGCTTCTCCAATTGAGAGAGAACTCTGGAGATGTAAGCTTCCTGCATTCCCAGAATCTCAGAGATCTTTCTGGGGTAGGAAGGTTCATTCTTCAGCAAATTTATGATCTCGAGGTTGGTTTTATTGGACAGAGTCTTGAGAAGCTCTGGTGTTTGTATCTCCATGTGTTACAGGATGTAAAAAGCGTATATAAGCTTTTACACTCATCAGGGTTATTCCAAAAACATTGAAACAAGTCTATTCACAATAATTGTATTCTACAGATTGTCACATTCTAAAGGTGATCTTACAGTAGATTTGAACTGTAATAATGATTTGAATCATATCCTTCAAGATCGTTAATTCCAAAAATGTTACACGTGTAACAATCGATCCTTGGAGCATGAAACCTAGAATTTAAATGGGGCTCTCCTCTTATTCTATCATGCTCATAATCAGGAATGCTTCAGAATTGCTGACCCTGAAAGGTGGCTTGAGAACGAAAGAGAAAATGAGAGATCTAAAGATTATCAAAGATGGAGCAGTAGCTCTTGAAGGTGAAAAGATTGTAGCAGTAGGCAGAACAGATGAAATTGACAATAAAGGAGAAACTATTGATGCAGAAGGAAAAGTGGTGATGCCTGGGTTTGTTGATCCTCATACTCATTTGATCTTTGATGGAACAAGAGAAGAAGAGTTCCAGATGAAGATTGAGGGAAAATCCTACATGGAAATCATGGAGGCAGGCGGCGGAATATACTACACAGTGGAGAAGACGAGGCAGGCTTCCAAAGAAACATTGAAAGAAAACGCAGTAAAAACGCTTGATCGAATGGCAAAATTTGGGACTACGACCATAGAAGCCAAATCTGGATATGGGCTGGATGCAGAAACAGAAGTAAAATCTCTGGAATGCATAGCCGAAATTGAGCATCCTGTAGAACATGTTCCTACCTATCTGGCCCATGCAGTTCCAAAGAAATTCAGAGGAGACTATGTCCAGTGCATAATTGAAGAAATACTTCCCAGAACAGCCCCCTTAGCTGAATTTGTGGATGTTTTCTGTGAGAAAGGCGTCTTCTCTTTTGATGAGACAAGAAGAATCATTGAAGAAGCGCGGAAGTACTCATTGATTCCTCGGCTCCATGCAGATGAATTCTCTTCAGGAGGTGCAGAACTGGCAGCAGAGCTCAACTGCATATCTGCAGATCATTTGGAGCATACAACAGAGGAAGGAATTGAACGGCTGGCTCAATCGAAGGTTGTGGGAATTCTGCTTCCAGGAACACCCTTTGTGCTGAACAGCGAATATCCTCGGGCTCGCAAGATGATTGAGGCAGGAGTACCTGTTGCTCTGGCGACCGATTTCAATCCTAACTGCATGACTGAATCCATGCAGATCATCATCTCTCTGGCATGCATAAAAATGAGGATGACCCTTGCTGAGGCTATCAGTGCATCCACTATTAATGCAGCCTATTCTATAAGTAGAACGAATATCGGGTCCATTGAGGTGGGAAAGCAGGCAGATATCATCATCCTGGACATACCAAACCACAAACATCTAGGCTACCATTTTGGGGTAAATCTGGTGGAAACAGTGATAAAAAAGGGAAAACCTCTAATTTAAAACCTGAATCCATCCGGGAGCAATATATCAATGGGAACAGATTTTATGCTCTTCTTTGTGTCCAGGTAGATGACCAGAATCTCCTCTCCCTCACAGCTGAACTCGTAGATGACCTGTCTGCATGCTCCACAGGGAGAACAGAACTGCCATTCCTTGTCGTGAGGTTTTCCAGCTACAGCTATCTTCAGAAAATCTCCTCTTTTCTTCCCCATTGATACAGCCTTGGAAAGAACTGCCTTCTCTGCACAGACTGTGAGTCCATAGGAAACATTTTCAGTATTGCATCCTGTGATGACTTCACCATCTTTAGTGAGCACTGCTGCTCCTACCTGGAATCCCGAATAGGGGGAGTAGGAATTCTCAGAGGCTTTTCTGGCCCTTTCCATCAGTTCCTGATCATTCATGGTATCACCATTCTTATTTTGATTCTGCAGAAAAATCTTTTCGATGATCTCCTAGTAGTTCCAGTTTTCCATCACTCAATCGCCAAATGTTACACGTGTAACAAAGATTGAAAACTTCTCGTGACGCTAACCCAAGAAAATGGAAGGCTCTTCAATAGCATTGGAAAGTGTTAAGAGATTCACACTCAATTCATATTCATGAATATTCTGATAACTGGAAGACCTGGGGTAGGAAAGACCACCTTGATTGAGAAAGTCATCCAAGGCCATCAGAATGTGAAGGGATTCTTCACAAGGGAGATCAGAGAAAAAGGAAAAAGGGTGGGATTTGCCATAGAAACATTAGACGGTGAAAAAGGTATTCTGGCCCACATAGCTATACAGAGTCACTTTCAGGTTTCAAAATACAAGGTCAATGTCAGAGATATTGAAGCTGTGTGCATACCGAGCCTGGATGAAGAGAGTGATCTCATTGTCATCGATGAAATTGGAAAAATGGAACTATTCAGTGAGAAATTCAAAAAAAAGGTGGCAGAGGCGCTTGATACAGGCAAGGTAATTGCCACTATCATGGAGAGACCGCATCCATTTACTGACAAAATCAAGAGAAGAAACGATGTCAAACTGTTTACAGTAACAGAGGAGAACAGAGATGAACTGGTGGAGATACTGAGGGCAGAAATCAAGTGAAACTCATGGTTCTTCACTCCTTCGTTGTTTTTTTGATATTCTCTCAATAGACGTGGCACGAATATTCAGGAGTCTTTCTCCAAAATTCACAGCACTGAATCTGAACGCACCAATGGTTCTCTTTTCTTGAGAAATGATTCAGTCTAATGGGGACACTATGAGGAGAAAGAAAAAATGAGGAGAAAGAAAACATCTGCGGATTTTGACTAGAAAGAGAGAAGATTGATCAATATCATCATATAATTGATTCTTCTGTCTTCTCTCGTCCAAAATCCAGTATATTACCAAAAAAATTTCTATTCTCGTATCTATTTTTTGCGAGAAATCAGTGAAAAAATCTTATATAGTCATTATCCTACATTTTCCTGATACAGAATTTGGCATGAGGAGAGAAAATATGAAGAGGAATAGGAAGGCGAAGGGAATAATCGTCATAGGGTTGTTAGTATGTGTTTTTTCTGTAAGAGGGCTTGACGATGGTCAGAACACGAAAAAAGGCAACCAGTTCTATCCAGCAATCTATGGAGATATTGTGGTCTGGGAAGATTCAAGAAACGGGAATCTGGACATCTATTGCTGCAAGCTTCAGCCATCGCAAGAGGGTAAGGAAGGAAACATCAATGAGTGCAAGCTACAGGGAAACGAGATTCGAATTACTGAAGATAATAAAGATCAGCGCTCTCCCTCAGTCTATAAGAATATTGTAGTCTGGGAGGACAATAGAAACGGTAACTGGGATATCTATGGTTATAACTTTACTACAAAGGAAGAGTTTCAGATAACCATGAATAGGGGCGATCAACTCTCTCCAGCAATCTACGAGGATATTGTAGTCTGGGAGGACAATAGAAACGGCAATTGGGATATTTTTGGCTGCAGGCTTCAATGGGGGGGTGATGAGGGTGAGCTCCTATCACGTCAGGAGTTTCAGATAACTACAAACAGAAGCAATCAACTGTCTCCAGCAATCTATGGTGACTATATAGTCTGGCAAGATAGCAGGAAAGGTAAATGGAATATCTACGGATATGACCTTTCACAGTCAAGAGAGATTCGGATAACCGAAGGATCAAACTCTCAACTCTCTCCAGCGATCTATGAAGATATTGTAGTGTGGATGGACAGGAGAAACTATAACTGGGATATTTATGGTTATGATCTTTCCCAAGAAGAAGGTGAAGAAGAAAATGAGAAGACAAAGGAGTTTCCCATAATCATAAACCCTAACGATCAGCGCGCTCCGGCAATCTATAAGGGTTACATTGTGTGGTATGACAACAGAAACTGGTACAGTGGTGAAACTGATTGGGACATCTATTGTTATTACTGTTCTGAATCAAGAGAGGTCCAGATTACTGCAGATCCAAACGAGCAGCGCGCTCCAGCAATCTTCGATAAGAATGATTCCAGTACAATTGTCTGGATGGATTACAGAAACTGCAACTGGGAAATCTACTCCTGCAGGCTTACTCCAATCCCTCCATCCCTCAAGTGCCCCGAATCTGACTCTATTTGTCGAGATGGAAAGCTCTGCTATCTTGCCTATGGAGGAGTTCCAATACTCCTGGCAATCGTCATTCTTTCGATCTATAGCATTGCCAAGAGATATCCGAGGATAGCTTTCGAATATGAAATCATGAAATCAGAGGAAGTACGAGAATCAGAAGTGTACCAAGTGAGTGCACTCAAAGATCCTCTGAGTAGATTCCTCTTCAGCAGATTGATAGTTTTCTTGGCAGTTCTATCTATTTTCTTCATTTTTCTTGTTGTGACAAGTATCCTTTCCAGAAGCTTTATAGAAATTGAGACTAGTTCTCTCTCTCGTGAGAAGGTGGTCCTTCTTCATGAAGAAGCCTATCCCCTTTCAACTATCAAAGACCCGGCTTTTATTCTCATTTTCCTGATACCTGTGATTGTCTTCTATCCAGCACGAGTGTTTTTTGCCTACATCTCCTGCGCATTCCAGACACTTTTCGAGGATGGGATCTTCAAGAAAAAGAAAAGAAGTACTGAAAACGTTCTGGATGATTTCAATAGATCGCTCACAGAATTTGAGAAGAGAATAAACGAGAAATCCATGTATTTGTTCGGGTTTCTTATTTGTTCTTTTGGACTTATCACCTACTTCATCAGCATCCCGAAGAAAACCTTTTCTTCTGTAAGCTGGTGCGATTTTGACTTCTTTCCTGCGAATTCGATAGTAGCTTCTGTGGTGGAATTCTCTATTTGGTTCATGTTTGGAATATTCATATGGAAAATGATCTGTCTGGTCCACTTCACCTGGCAGTTGAACAGAGACTACATTCTGGAGTTTAAGCCGTATGACATAGATGGGGCAGGAGGATTTGGTCCTCTTGAAGAGCTGTGGCTCAAGATGAGCTATGTAGCTATTCCAGTTTTGTTGATTCCTATCATACTTTTCTTCATGAATCATTTCATCGGCACTTTTTTTGATCCGTTCTCTACATCAGTTCTGTGTGGTGCAGTTGTTGTCATTCTCTTGGTCTTTCCAGTCTGGAACTATCACAATACTATAGAGACTCAGAAGACCAACTTTCTCGAAAGAATTGAGCAGAAGATTGAAGTATGCCACGAGAAAGTGGAAGAAGTCCTCAGTGATAGTCAGAAGAAAATGGAGAACCATTATATAGAACAGATAAACCAATTTCAAGAGATTGCCCTCAAGGTGAAGGGTGTTCCTTCTTTACCATTTAAAAGATATCAGAAAATATATATAACACTCAGTGCAATTGCACCATTGATACCGAAGATTATCAGCTATTTCACGTGAAAGAACTTCATGAAGGAATTATTCGAGTGTGCACCATTTTTTCATCTGACATGTTTCATGTTTTCTTTTTCTACAGAAGTTCTTTCCCAGTTTCAGAAGAGCTGTCTCGAAGTTCACAAATGTGTAGTTCTCTACTCTATTTCTTGCCCATACATCCTTGAGTCCCTGCAGTGTCCTCTCTTTCAGTAATCCAAGGTTTTCTGCTGCTTCATACACGTATTCCTGAGGTTCAGGATCAATGATGTTATTCCTCAATTCCCTCAAGAAAATGTTGGCCGTGACTCTGCCAATGCCTTTTGCCAGTTTCACAATTTCTTCTTCTGAGTAGGGGATACCCTCTTCCCGCACTTTGTCAGCCAGTTCCAGCAGTTTGTCAGCAGTCTTGAAATCATATCGGGTGTACCCACATTGGTCCAGTATGTCAACAAGACTGTGCCTTCCCGTTTCTGTGATCTTCTCAGGTGTTGTAATACTTCTTTTCTCGAATTCTTTATAGGTTTTAGCAGCAATGTTCTCCTGAATAGGAGCTCCGTACAACACTGAAGCTAATAACCATTTGAAGGGTTCAGTCTTGGGATCAACGCCCAACAGACTTGAATAAGATTCTCCATAAAGGTTCAAGAGTATTTGCACTGGTTCCATGATAGATTGAAGAAGGAGAGCCTCAAATAGATTTCTATTCAATTCGGTTATCATTCATCTGGAAGCAGAAAGCACTGTTACACGTGTAACATTTGATTTGACCTCTGGGGGAAATCTTTTTTTAGCAATGTAACTACTGAACTACCATGAGAATTGATCTGAAAGTGAGAGAGATGTTTCCAGATCTTAATGTCTTGACTGTTTCTATACGAGGCCTTACCGTGGAAGAGAAAAGCCAGACCCTGGAAGAATTCAAGAAAGAATTCATGATGCAGATCAGATCCAGATATACTCTCGAAACTCTGAAAGATGTACCCGAATTACGGTCATACCGGGACTTCTTCTGGAAGATAGGAATAGATCCCACCAAGATCAGACCAGCTTCTGAGGCTTTGATTCGCAGAATCATCCAAGGGAAGCCTCTTCCCACAATCAATACACTCGTAGATAGCTACAATCTGGCATCTATGGAATCCCGGATTGCTCTCGCTGCCTTTGACAGTTTCTTGATTTCTCCTGATTTGGTGTTGCGATTTGCTGAGAAAGGTGAGAAATTCATAGGAATCGGCATGGAAACTCCCGTGACACTGGAAGGGAATGAACTGGTTATCGAGTCAGCTAATGAGTTGATAGCGTTATACCCTTATAGAGATGCACATTTGAGCAGGATCACAATCTTTACAGAAAATGCTTTCATTGTGGTCTGCGGTGTTCCTGGAATTTCTAATGAGACTTTAATGGATGCCAGAAAAAGGGCAGAAGCGTATATTACCCGATTTTGTCATGGGACAGTAGAAGCAGAATCCATGAATCCTTAATGAGGAAGCTTGTACCTGATGAAAATTGAACAGGCTTTTCTGGCGGTTTTTTTGGATTTTGGAGTGAGTTTCATCAAGAAAGCACAAATTTATGGAATAGAATAGATTTAAACTATTTTTCCCTTGTTCCTACTTTTTGCGTTCAGATAACAACTTAATGTAAAAAAACAAATTACTATCGAAAAGTTTATATACCCCCCATAATTTAAATGCATGGTACTATAAGGCTAAGAACGGATAGGAAGTGAAAAATCGTTTTTTATCCGTAATTAACTTAGAAGTGCCAATATAAACCTGAAATAGAAAAAGAGGTGGTAAAAAAATGGCCAACAAGAAGAAAGGAAAGAAGAAGCCAGAAGAAAAGAAGAAGTAACCATGCAGAGATGGCCTACTACCAAAAAGGGATTCGTTTTATTCTTTCCATTTTTTCTTCTTTCCTGTCTGTGTTGAGGGTGAATTATTTGTTTTTTTGATAGGACTAGAAAATGTCAAAATTTTGGGACTGAATCTTCATTATTCAATTCTGTCTAAGGAGATGCAGGAAAAATGTTACACGTGTAACATCCCCCCAGATCTCTAAAAATGTTGAAACCATGAAACCTATTTATAGCTCTTTCTGCAATTTTCTCCATGAAAACCTTCCTCACCCTCTCTGTAATAGTCCTCGGCATCTCCTCAGTGATGTCCCAGTTGATAGTGATGCGAGAGTTTCTGGCAATCTTTGGCGGAAATGAACTAACAGTAGGAGTAATACTGGGGAACTGGACACTACTGACAGGGATTGGAAGTTATCTGGGAAAGCAGCTTCCCCGTAAACTTACAGTATTGATTGGATCCCAGCTGGGAATTGGGATTCTCCCTGTGCTGCAGCTTTCTCTGTTAAGGGTCACCAAGAATGTCCTGTTCATACAGGGAGAGATTGCCAGTTTGACTCAACTCTTTGTGTGGTCTCTTGTGTTGTTAGCACCTTTCTGTCTTCTGACTGGGAGCTTTTTTGTTCTGGCCTGCAATCTGTATTCTCAGAGAAGGGAGGCTTCCGATATCGGGAGAGTATACACAATCGACAGTCTGGGTGACATAGCGGGAGGTGCTCTTTTCAGTTTTGTGCTCATATATACTCTTGATCAGTTTGAGGCAGCATACCTCATCTTGTTTGCAAATGTAATACTGTCTCTTTTCATTTCCCTTTCAATTAGGTCGAAATTGCTGTTTGTACCAATAGGAATCCTGTGCATTTTTGGAGTAATTCTCTCTTTTTGTGATATAAATGGATGGACAATTCAGCAGTTGTACAGGGGACAGAACATCATGTATGAGAAGAATTCCCTGTATGGTCACATTGTCGTGAGCGAAATCAAGGGACAGATCACTGTATTTGAGAACAATGTTCCCTTCTTTTCAACAGAAGACATTGTCTCTAGAGAAGAAACAGTCCACTATGCAATGGTGCAGACAGATGAAGAGGATCTGAAAGTGCTGCTCATTGGTGGAGGAGCATCAGGAACGATCAGAGAGGTTTTGAAGTATCCTGTGGCTGCAGTGGATTATGTGGAGATAGACCCTGATATCATAGAGATTGGGAGAAGCTATACTGATAACCTGACTGGAGCCTCAATATACGAGGTGGATGGAAGACGATATGTGAAGGAAACTGAAAAGATCTACGATGTCATCATTCTGGATCTCCCTGACCCTGATTCTGCACAATTAAACAGGTTTTACACTGTAGAGTTCTTCAGAGAGGTCAAATCTATTCTGGAACCAGGTGGGATTCTTTCACTGAGTTTGAGCAGTTCTCCCAATTATCTGGGCAAACCTACTCGGGAATTGAATTCATCCATATACAAGAGTTTGAAATCAGTTTTTTCAAATACAATTGTCATACCTGGAGGTAGAAACTTCTTCTTGGCCTCGGACAGAGATTTAACTTACGATATTGCAGAAAGAATTGAGGAGAAGCACATACCTACTGAGTACGTGAACAAGTTCTATCTTTCTGGCACATTAACTGATGACAGGATATCAATGGTTCTGGAATCCACAACAGAAAATGTCAGCCTTAACTCAGATTTTAGGCCTGAAGCTTACTACTACTATATAGTATTCTGGATGAGTCAGTTTCGCACTCATTTTTTTGGATTTCTGGTGATTCTGACACTTCTGGTCCTTTTCTTGCTTTTGAAGATTGGCTTTCATCCAGTGCCTTTTGCTTTGTTTACCACAGGATTTGCTGGCACAGCTCTGGAGGTCGTTCTGGTTCTGGGGTTTCAGGTCTTGTACGGATATGTATACTCTCAGGTAGGTGTTCTGATCACCTGTTTTCTGGCAGGACTGTTCGTAGGTGCTTATTACGTGAATGAGGTCAAGAAGCAGTATTCGATGAAGTCTTTCATTGCTCTTGAATTTCTCATTTCTGCAGGTTCTATAGGGTTAGCTCTCTTCTTTCCGAACATGGTAAAGGTTCTCTTTTTTGCAGCTGCTGCACTCGTTGGTATAGTGGTGGGTGCTGAATTCCCCCTCGCTTCCCATCTATACTATGAAGATGTCAATGTGACTGCAGCCACACTCTACAGTGCAGATCTCCTTGGAGGGTGTCTGGGCGCTCTCTTGGTGAGTACATTGCTGGTTCCTTTGCTGGGAGTAGTCTCAGTTTGCATGCTGGTGGGGCTGCTTAACGTTTTGAGCGGGCTGATACTCCTGAAAAGTGGATAGAATTACTAGTTCTTCTCAGTGATGGATGATGGATATGGGAACAGATTCATGATACTAAGAGAATCCATAAAAGGAAATCATTGAATCAAATCCACCATATTAAGGAAATCCATGAAATGTTGCGGAATAAAGAGTGACTGATTGGGCCATTTCAGCAAATTTTTTGTATTTTTTGACTATTTAATTGGATATATCGATTTTTATGGTATATGGTAGGCTTAAATTTAATAATTTATTAATTTTAGGTTTTTTCGGTAACAATAAAAAATTTACAAGACGAAACATAGTTTTAAATAAGATGAATTCATTCTTTTATTCTCAAATTCACTATATCGGATTTATATTAGATTAAAATGTTGAAATATCTTTTATTATGGAAATAATTGGCGTTTGACCTTTCGATTAGAATATGAAAGGATCGAAGTAAAATAAACAAGTATCGAAAAGTTTATATACCTCCACTCAATTAAATACATACTGTCGCAGGACTAATGACAGGTAAAAGGGAATAAATCCTTTTGAACTGTGATTAGGCTGGGACATCCAGTACATGTCATAAGAAATAAAGGAGGTAAAAAAATGGCAAAGAAGAAGCCTGGCGAAAAGAAAGAAAAAGAAAAGAAGAAGTAATGACCTACCATCTCTGTTTACCTCATCTGTTTTTTGTTTATCTTTTTTTTGTTTTTCCGAGAGTGGGTATTCTTGTTTCTCCCTTCTGATGAATGCTGCTTTTTCAAGAAGATAAAATACCTTCCTTCAGTAGCGTTTGAGGTCATATTTCAGGAAGACGATTCTAAAGAATGTTAGAACATTGAAAGATTGAAAGGAAAGAAACCCATTTCAAGAATTCAGTTAATCTCCGGACCATTATCAAACTGGCTGATGGACATTCTCACTCGCTGCACGAGCTCATCTTTTCCCCGGCCCACCATGGCATAGTTGATGACTTCATCCAATGTCTTCACAGGGATGATGTTAATCTTCCCCTCAGATCTCTTATCCAGTATCACATCCCCCATGTTTGCAAAAGGTATCAAAACCTTCTTGATTCCTGCCTCAACCGCAGCCTCAATCTTGGCATTGACTCCTCCAATAGGCAGGACCTCACCACGAATAGATAGTGATCCTGTCATGGCAATGTCCTGTCTCACAGGGAGTTCCTCCAGGGCAGACACTACTGCTGTCGCAATAGAAACACTGGCAGAATCTCCTTCTACTCCCTCGTAAGTCTGCAGGAACTGGATGTGTACATCATAGCGGGACATGTCCTTTCCTGCGTATTTCTTGATCAGGGCTGATACGTTTGCCACTGCTTCCCGTGCTATTTTCCCCAGTTTTCCTGTAGCTATGACTTTTCCTTCAGAGCGGCTCAGAGCAGGCGGCGTCTCTGCCTCAATTGGAGTGAGTATCCCTGATTCTCCAAACTGCCCGATAACTGCCAACCCGTTGACTCTTCCTATCTGCAGCCCTGCAGTCTTCATCACCTGGTATTCCTTCTTCCTCTCAATGAATCTGTCTGCAATCTGGTGCTCCAATGTTCTGGCCAGTTTCTTGGAATTCAAAACATCTTCTGCATCTACGTACTTCTTCCCCTGCTTTGAGGCCAGGTCACCTGCAGATCTCACCAAACCTCCTAAATCTCTAAAAATACAGGACAAGTGACCTTTTCTACCAGATCTTCTTTTTGCTTCCTTTAGAATTTCCAGGACTGCTCCCTTAGTGAAATGGGGAATTTTTCCATCCTTTTCCACTTCCTGGGCCACGAATTGAACGATTTTTCGCCTGTTCTCCGGAGTATCTGGCATAGAATTGTTCATGTAGATCTCGTACCCGTACCCCCTGATCCTGGATCGTAAGGCAGGATGCATCTGATTGACTGTCTCAAGGTTTCCTGCAGCCACGAGAACGAAATCGCATGGTACAGGGGTTGTCCTCACCATAGCTCCTGAAGACATTTCTGATTGTCCGGTAATCGCATATTTCTTGTCCTGCATTGCAGTTAATATGGCCTGCTGCATGTTTATCTTGAGGGTGGAAATCTCATCGATGAACAGAACTCCTTTATGCGACTTGTGGATCATTCCTGCCTCCACTCTTTCGTGAGCTGGTGTTCCCAGCCCTCCACTCTGGAAGGGATCGTGCCTCACATCTCCTAACAAAGCTCCCGCATGCGCACCAGTAGCATCTTCAAAAGGAGCATGCTCTTTTTCTGCGTTGTCTACCAGAAGTTTGGGCACCATGATAGAGGCTTTGCTGCGGACAGACTGTAACAGGAAAACAGTCAGAAGGAAGATCAGCATTCCAAGCAGGATAGTATTCGGGTCAAAGCCAGACCGCATGATCAAGAAGAAGACCACTACCACCATCAGTATAAGGAAGAAATTTTTTGATCCTTCCTGTTTTCTCGCTTGTTCTCTGGCTTCTTCTACGATGCGCTGTCCCTGTGTTGCAGGTACAGTACGGATCCTGGGGGTATTTGGGTCCTCATAGTTGGGATATGAGATAATGTCCTGGAGCTCTTCACGAGGAAGTAGCTCTGCCATGGCCTGGCCGAGCATGGATTTTCCATTTCCTGGATCTCCAATCAGGAGGACATTTCGCTTCTGGCGGGCAGCTATCCTGATCAGCTCCACGCCAACCTCCTGTCCTATAACCTGATCGATCAGGAACTCAGGTATCCCAATAGTTTCTGTGGTCTTAAAATCCACACCAAGGTCTAGTAATGTGTGTTCTTGGATCAGCTCCAGTTCTTGACCCATGGGGGAAATCTCTGCAGTAGGTTTAAAAATTTATCGGTAATGGGCTCTCGGATTTCGGGAGCTATGTAATAGTCTAAATCTCAAGAAACGATGTATACCGAGGCATATTGCGGCAAAGGATCAGCTTTCAGAAACCCTTGAAAGTACGATGAAGCAATCCAGTGATGTGACAAGGTTTTGGAGGCAGATCCTCATCATAATACGACCTGGATTAACAAAGGGTATCTCTGTTAAATCACATGTTTTGGGAGAGTTCTGGAAATAGTTCCAGACCATGTTCATACATACTACAATAGAAGCATGCCCCTGGTTCTAATGGAAAAAGAACCTTCAGTTACTGTTATGGTCATGCATTGGAAGCTTGTGAATCTCAAGAACCACAATCATTAAATATAAACGAGATGAGTCAACCTTATGAGAGCAATCATTCTTGCAGGAGGATTGGGAAGACGGCTCAAACCCCTGACTGACAGAATTCCTAAGCCATTGCTGCCAATCAAGGGCAAACCACTCCTTGAATGGGTCATTCTGAACCTGAGAAAGCATGAAATAACAGATATCGTTCTCTCCATCGGATACAAAGCAGAAATGATCAGAGAGTACTTCGGAGATGGTTCCCACCTGAGAGTGAAAATACACTACAATGTTGAGAGTGAACCCCTGGGAACAGGAGGAGCAGTGAAAGATATTGTAAAAAAAATGGACATCACAGAATCCTTTATCCTCGTCTGGGGAGACAACTTGGCAGACTACAATTTTACAGAAATGATCAGATTTCACAAGAAGAATCATGCACTACTCACCATGGCTCTAACATCGCGAGAAGATGTTGAATATTTCGGCGTTGCAGAACTGGACAGGAGCAAAATCATAAGATTTATAGAAAAGCCAGAAAGGGAAAAAGCACCCTCCAACTTGATCAATGCAGGTGCCTTCGTAGTCAATCGGGAACTCATTGACCTACTTCCTGAAGGACCCTCTTCAATTGAAAGAGAGTGTTTTGAAAAACTCTGCGGAAACAGAAGTGTCTATGCATATGAACACAGGGGATACTGGTTTCCCATAGACACGCTGGAGAAGTACAAGAAAGCTGAAGAGAGCATGAGTGATTGCAGTCTCTGATCTTATTATAGTGTTTATTCTATCTACCTTTCAAATAATTGAGAAATAAGTGTTCTGCCTTCCCTAAAATCATAAGGATAGAAGGATTTATAAGGAGTGAGGATGAGAAAGATGATGGTGAATTCCATGTACACGAAATCTAGAATTGAGGAAATCTCCGTAGAGATTGACCAATGCATGTGCTGTGCTATAATACCGGGTACAGATTAGCCAGCACGACAGAGACCAGTACACAGTTTTTCTTTTTATTTTCTTTCCTTTTTTGATCTCAATTGCGTATCATAGTTGATCATACAAAGGCATTTTCTTGTATGGGGAATAGCGAGTAATGTTAGACAATGAGGGATCGCAGAGTAAGCCCAGGACTATTATAGTACTCGCTAAAGGGCTAAAGGGCGTTAGTTCTCTGGAAATATTTGTCAAATATCGATTGGAAAGTGGTTTTCTCAGTCTTGTTATCTTTAACTGTTACCGTTACCGAAAAATTTATAAGCAATAGTGAGTGAAAGAATGATGGTGAATTCCATGTACATGAAATCCGAAATCGAGGAAATCTCTGTAGAGATTGACCAATGCATGTGCTGTGCGCTGATAGCAGATTAGGCAGCACAACAGAGACCAGTGCACTAACACAATTTTCTCTCTTTATTTTCTTTCCTTTTTTGATCTCAATCTCACGATATAGTTAACCATACAAAGCCATTTTCTTGTATGAATGATAGCAAGTACTGCTACAATTACCAATTAGAGCTCACGGACTTATTCTGGGAGCCATTGCAGTATTTTCTGGATGGTATTAGTTCTCTATAAAGAATCTGTTAATTCTTAATAAGAAAGTAGTTTTCTAGGTTTTGTTATCTTTAACTATTACCCAAAGATTTATAAGCAATAGTGAATGATAGAATGATGGTGAATTCCATGTACATGAAATCCGAAATCGAGGAA
>CAZFAR010000012.1:0-19355 GCA_964516825.1 uncultured Thermococci archaeon | reverse complement strand
GTCAGGATTAAAAGAAACCCTGCAGAGGTGCGAGCCAAAAAGGGATCAGAAATGAGGGTGTAGCTAAATGCTATTATGCCGCAGAGATAATGTGCAGTATAGATTACAGCAAGCTTTTTCATTGTATCTTTTATACTCATCATCTCCTTTTTCTACCTCCTCAATAGAATCCTCTTCTCTTTTTCCACCACTCTTCCTACAATTCTCTGTTGAAAATGTAGATTTGAGCCATCGAGATTATTAGACATGTAACATTTCGATTGCGAAATTCCCAATTCATGATCCAGATTGCCCGAAAATCTTTTATCATAATAAAATATTCTCTTTTTCTACAGTTCTATGTTGTTGAAACATAATCTAGAACTTACGACTATTGCCGATGACACATAAGTTAATCACCGAAAACTTTATATAGAGGAGGTCTGCTGTTCACGTACTATCTGAGTTTTGGTGATGATGTGAAGCCGAACCTTGAAGTAGGAATCGTAGGATACGGAATCTATATCCCACGGTACAGAATCAAGACCTCTGAAATCGCCAGGGTCTGGGGAAAGGATCCAAAATCTGTTCCAGTCCAGGAGAAATCAGTAGCAGGACCAGATGAGGATGCAGTCACTATTGGGATCGAAGCTGCCCGGAATGCAGTAAAGAGAGCAGGAGTATCCCCTCAGGAGATTGCAGCCGTCTGGGCTGGTTCAGAATCCAAACCCTATGCAGTGAAACCCTCATCAACAATCATTGCCGAAGCAATTGGTGCCACACCCCACGTAGATGCAGCAGACTGGGAGTTTGCATGCAAGGCAGGAACAGAAGCCATGCAGGCATGTTTTGCCCTGGTAGGCTCAGGCATGGGGAAATACGCCCTGGCTCTGGGGATTGATACTGCTCAGGGAAAACCTGCAGATGATCTGGAGTACACTGCAGCAGCAGGTGGGGCTGCATTTGTGATTGGAGGAAAAGAGGAAAGCCTCGCTTTCCTGGAAGCATCCCACTCGTATGTATCGGATACTCCCGATTTCTTCAGGAGGGAAATGACGAAGTATCCTGTTCATGGTTCCCGATTCACAGGAGAACCTGCATACTTTCATCATGTAGGCTCTTGTGCTTCTGAATTGATGAATACGCTGGGATATACTCAGGAAGACTATGATTTTGCAGTTTTTCATCAGCCAAATGCCAAATTCCCCATTACTGCAGCGAGAGCCCTGGAATTTCCCGTAGAGAAGATCATGCCTGGAATGGTAGTCCCCTACATAGGAAATACGTATTCTGGATCTTCATTGCTGGGATTGGCAGCCATCCTCGATGTGGCAGCTCCTGGTGACAGAATTCTGTGCGTATCCTACGGCAGTGGTGCAGGAAGTGATGCTTTTTCCTTCGTAGTCACTGAAAGAATTGAAGAGAGGAGGAATAAAGCTCCAAGAGTTGATGTCTACATACAGAGAAAGAAAGAGATTGATTATGCAGTCTATTCAAAATTCAGAAAGAAGCTGGTGGTAAAATGAGAGGTGTTGCAATTACAGGTGTTGGACAGGTGAAAGTAGGAGAGAACTGGGAGACGTCTTTAAGAGAACTTGCCTACCAGTCTATCAGGGAAGCAGTCAAAGATTCAGGAGCAGACAGAATAGATGCCTTATACGTGGGGAACATGCTAGGAGGAGAACTATCTGGCCAGGAGCATTTGGGAGCTCTGATCAGCGACTACTGTGGATTTGATGGAATTGAAGCAGTGAGAGTGGAAGCTGCCTCTGCCTCCGGAGGAGCTGCACTGCGACAGGGATTCATCAGTGTGGCTTCAGGGGCTCATGATACTGTCGTCGTGACTGGGGTGGAACAGATGACAGATGTGCTCCAGGACAAGGTCACACTTGGACTCTCATTATCTTTAGATTCTGAATATGAGCTCGCCAGCGGAATCTCTTTAACTGCATTATTTGCTCTGCTCACCAAGAGATATCTGCATGAAGGGTATTGCACACCTGAAGATCTGGCATTATTCTGTGTCAATGCCCACAAGAATGGTGTTGGGAACGAGTATGCCATGTTTCGCAGAGAGATGCCAGTGGACATCATCCTGAAATCGCCAGTAGTGGCAGATCCTATCCGTGCATTAGAGTGTCCCCCTGTGTGCGATGGCTCCGCCTCTGTAGTCCTGGCTCCTCTGGACAGTGTAGATGACTCTCCTGTTAGAATTACAGGCTCAGCAGTAGCTACAGATACTTTGGGGCTGGACAACAGAGAAGATCCACTGATGATGAGGGCAGTCAGAGAATCCACAGAGAAAGCATTGAGAATGGCATCCAGAGAACTGGAAGATGTAGATTTCTACGAACTGCACGATCTCTTCCCCATTACAGCCGCCCTCTCTTTAGAAGCCAGTGGATTTGCGAAAAAAGGAGAAGGTGCATTACTGGCCAGAGAGGGTGAGATCGCATTAGATGGCAAAATTCCGATTACTACCATGGGTGGATGTAAATCGAGAGGCAACCCCATGGGGGCATGTGGAGTGTACCAGGCTGCAGAAGCTACTACAATGTTGAGAAAAAAGGGAGGAAAAAACCAAATAGAGTGTGAGGTAGGCATGATCCAATGTATAGGGGGGACAGCTGCCACTGCTATAACGCACATACTGGAGGTGTGAGAATGGAAATTTCACGAAACTGGAGGTTGAAAAATCAGAGGTACAATCTTGAAGGGACCACATGTGGATGCGGGTATAAGAGTTTTCCACCGAGAAAGGTGTGCCCTAAGTGTAAGGAGAATCCACAGAGTACTGCACGTTTCATTGGCACAGGCGAAGTATACTCGTATACTACCATGTACGAGGCGCCTGAAGGCTTCGAAGAGTACATCCCTTATACTGTAGCGCTGATCGCTTTGGATGATGGTCCCATGATATCTGCTCAGTTGACTGATGTCGAACCCGAAGACGTTGCCATCGGGCTGCGTGTCGAGATGGTCATCCGAAAGCTTAAAGAGCAGGGAGAGACAGGATTAATCGTGTACGGATATAAATTCCGACCAGTGCTCGGGTGATGAAATGACATCAGAAATTCAGGGGTTCTACAAACTACCCTTGGAGGAAAGAGTGAGAATCGTAAAGGAATTCGCAGGCCTCTCCCAAGAAGAAGTAGAAATTCTGAAAGGGACGGGACTTGATGCAGAACAGGCACAGAGAATGATCGAGAATGTTATCGGAACCTTCGAACTGCCCTTTGGTATAGCAGTGAACTTCCTGATTAACGAGAAGGACTATCTGATTCCCATGGTGATCGAGGAACCTTCAGTAGTGGCTGCTGCAAGCAATTCAGCCAAGCTGGCACGGCCTTCAGGAGGGTTTCATACCTCGTCTACTGATCCAATCATGATCGGACAGATACAGCTCGTTGGAGTGGAGAGCCCGTTTCTCGCGAGATTACAGATCATGGAGCACAGAAAGGAGCTCATAGATCATGCGAATCAACAGGATCCAGTGCTGCTCCGATTTGGAGGCGGATGCAAAGACATTGAAGTAAGGGTCCTGGATAATGGGATGGTGATCACCCATTTACTGGTGGACTGCAGGGATGCTATGGGAGCGAATGCAGTGAACACGATGGCTGAGGCAGTGGCTCCCCTCATTGAGGAGATCACGGGAGGAAGGGTCTACCTGAGGATCATATCGAATCTGGCGAAATACAGACTTGCGAGAGCAAGGGTGAAGTATTCAAGAGAGGTCATTGGTGAAGAAACTGTCAACGGGATTATAGAAGCTTTTGAATTTGCGAGGACAGACTCCTTCAGGGCGGCTACTCACAACAAGGGCATAATGAATGGTGTTACTGCTGTTGTCTTGGCTACAGGAAACGATACCAGGGCAATAGAATCAGGTGCACACGCGTATGCTTCCATCACGGGGAGATACACCTCTCTGACGCACTGGGAAAAAGATGCACAGGGAGACCTTGTAGGGACTATAGAGATTCCAATGGCAGTAGGCCTGGTAGGTGGAGCTACGAAATCGCATCCTGTGGCACGGGTGGCGGTCAAAATACTGGGAGTGAAAACTGCTAACGAGCTGGGTGAGATCATAGCAGCTGTAGGGCTAGCGCAGAATTTCGCTGCATTGAGAGCCTTGGCTACTGAAGGTATCCAGAGAGGGCATATGAAACTGCATGCAAAAAACATTGCTCAGATGGCAGGAGCTAAAGGTGATCTCATCGAGAAAGTGGCGAATCAAATGGTGAAAGAAGGAAAAGTACGCCAGGATAGAGCAGAGGAGATTCTAGGAGAGTTGAGGAGAAAATAGATCTCCCCCTGCTACTGGAATTAATTCAATGGATTTGATAGAGGAGATAGACATTTTCTGATTCTTAAACTCATGTTGCTACAATTTGTTACACGTGTATCACTCTAACAACAATGCTACCCCACACTTTAACTACAATGCTGCGCTGTCTTCACAGCGTAGGGTGAAGCGGACTCTGAGCTGGTACACGGACTTACAGGTACCCTCCATATTCACTTCAGCATTCTGCAATATTTTACTGCTTCTTATTCAGAAAGCTTATTTAACTCTAATGTTAAACCATGCCATGCAGGAAGTCCTGCTCTTTGACCTGGGAATTATCGAGTATGAAAAAGCTTATGTTTTGCAGAAGAGAATGGCAGATTTAATAGCAGAAGGTAAATTTCAGCAGACACTGCTTCTCCTTGAACATTTTCCTGTGTATACCATTGGAAAATCTGGCTCGGAAAGAAGTCTTCAAAATGATATCCAGGTTTTAAAAGTGGATAGAGGTGGAGACATAACCTATCACGGACCAGGACAGCTAGTGGGATATTCTCTTCTGCATTTAGGAAAGAGAAGAGTTTCCCAATACATATGGAAGCTTGAAGAAAGTCTGGTTCTCCTCCTCAGCAACTATTGTATAGAGGCGCAAGTAAGGAAAGGTTACCCTGGCGTCTGGGTTGGAGAAGAGAAGATAGCTTCTGTAGGTGTGAGGATAAAAGATGATGTGACTTATCATGGATTTGCTTTGAATGTGACAGTAGATCTTGAGGCTTTCCATCGCATAAAGCCCTGTGGTCTAAGTGTTACCATGACTTCGATGCAGAAGATTCTGTCACGAGTAATCTCCATGGAAACTGTAAAAAGAGATTATGCCAAAGCTTTTGAGAAATGTTTTGATGTGGATCTAAAAGAAGAGAGTTCTGATCTTCTGGAGAAAATCCACTCTTAAATTGTCATCGTTTGAAATCCCTCACTTGTTACACGTGTAACTTCTGCAGATCTTCGAAAACTGCCTATTTCAATGTCAATCCCAGCCTATCCAACGTCTCCTTCGCAGGTACTCCCTGTTCATCCCATCCTCTCACCCTGAAATAATCTCTTTTCATCCTCTCTTCATCCTCTACAGATACAGAAAAACCCTTTGAAGGTCCTTCTTTAATTGGCATTCTCAATTTTGGAGGAAGGCTTCCCATTTTAATCCCATTTCTTATATTAAATAACCATTCCAGATTGAATGTCCTCTCTCCAATCTCAATCAACTCCTCCGGTGTCTTCCGTATCCCTGTATACGCTTCAAGCATCTCACACATTAAATCAGGCAGATAGAAATCCCTGGCAAACTTGCAGGTCCCCAGAATGTCATGGACAGTCATCAGATTCTCCATCCAGGCCACGAACTCTTTCCCCTCAGACGAGAATCTATCAGTGTTAAAATTCCTCCATACCCCTGAAAATTCCACAGTATATGCACTGGACCTTAAATGACATGCACCCCTCGGGGAAGTAACAAACGATAGAGCCATACCCTTCATTCCTCTCGCATCGTAAGCAGGCAGTTCCAAACCCAAGACGTGGATTGCATGATACTTATTCCCATATAATTCACTGAGCTTTCTTACCCCTTCAGCCAAATTGTTGCCAATTCCCTCTCTGAAAGCAGTCTTTCTAATCAGAGAAAGAATAGTATTCCCGTCACCAAAGGGTATCTTCTCTTCTATTTCACCTTCTCTCGAAAGGTTCATCACGTACCCCAGGACTCCTCCCATGGATATGGTATCTATCCCGTATTCGTCACACAATTTATTGGCCTCAGCTATCAAGTCAATGTCATCGCACAGTAAGTTTGATCCTAAAGCGTACAATGTCTCAAATTCTGGGTCTGATATCCCCTTGTACAGCTTCCCGCATGCTATCATGCACCCGTGACATCCTGTATTTTTCGTCACCTTATCAATCCAGGCAGTCGTATCAATTTTAAAAGCTTTTTCGAACTGGCTTTTCTCAAAGTTTTCTGTGGGCAGAATACCTAATTTCTCTGAAAAAGGAAGTATTGACTTTCCTGTACCCAGAGAGTGATATCCCTGGTACGCTGGATATCCGTCTCCCTCCAGGAACCCTTCTACACATTTTTTCCTTATCTCTCTTATTCTTTTGATTTTTTCTTTTCCAATCTGAATACTGTCCGGTACCACAACCAGCCCCTTGACATTCTTGCTCCCGAATACTGCTCCTAGCCCTGTTCTTCCTGCCTGTCTTCCTTCACCCACGATGGCAGCAAATTTTACCAAATGTTCACCTGCAGGACCAATACACGCACAGGACCCCTTGTGTCTCTCTTTCAGTATTGATTCGCACTCTGACGTAGTCTTCCCCTTGAGATCCTCACATTCCACAACCGATACATCATCATCAAGAAGTATGTAGCAGAGAGAATCTGAGCTCCCGGTAATACCAATGAAATCGTATTCTCGTGATTCTAGAGAGACTCCTAGAGAGGAACCGAAATAACTCTCTGCAAAAGCACCTGTAAGGGGGGACAATCCGAAGAATCCGCACTTGGATGTCATAGGAAAGGTACTCCCATTCAAAACTCCTGGTACAAATATGATCCAGCTCTCAGTGGAGAAAGCATCTCTTGCTCTCATCTTCTCATAAAGCATGTAAATACCAATGCCATTTCCTCCTAAGAAGAGGTTTAGAATTCTTTTTTCTATCTCTTCATGAATGCTTTTTTTCCTTGATAAATCTATGATAATTCCTTTTCCGCAGATCATGGAGAGAAGGTGTTCCCTCAAATTAAATGGTTTTCGCTCTGTCAACACCTATTCCAATCAACGTATTCTTCGTTCTATTAAGGGTTCTAGCAGTTTCAAGATATTTCGAGCTGAAGTAATCTTTATAAACCTCTGATACATAAAAAATATCATGCCGAGTAAGATGGAAAGAGAAATAAGGAAGGATGCACTCCTCATGAAAACTGCTATAGAAAAGCTTTCAAATCCACAAAAAAAGATTAGAATTCCAGAAATCAGCCATTCCAAAAGAGGAAAAACCATCACAGAAGCTTTCAAAGGAAAGAAATTTCAATTCGAACCAAAAGACGAAATAGATACAATGGCTCTCATATTGGCAGAAAAGATCAGGTCATCTCACTAGTAAACCTGGATTCCTGCTTCTGATCATAGCCTTGAGCTTTTCCTGTTTCTGTGCAAAAATGTTTGCTACACGTGTAACACAGAATTCTGAACTATCAAAATGAACTATACAAATCTGTATTAGGGATTTGAATCCAAAAGATGTCATACCCAGCTCTCACAGGAGGTACTGAGAATCGAGAAGAACTACGGCCTGTCTGAACCCTTTAATCATCCTCTTTGTTGCCATATCATAGATCAAGCACATCAGGCCCCTCCTCACGGCTGAAGATGTCACATGAACAAAAACCAATAGATTCTTCTCCAGTTCAATAACACGAGAAGTTGCAGGAAATAGAGAGAACAATGCTCTGACAGATTCTCTGTAGTCAGTATAAAACAGAAAACAGTAACACACATAGGTTCTAAACCCTTCAGGGTAGAATTCAGTATGAATCGTGCAGTGATCTTCCAAGGTCTTCATCCATTTGGCATAGGTTTCATAGGTCACTCCGATCTTTTTGAGAACTGGAGTCACTTTCTTTCGGATATGGGAGAAAGCAGAAAATAACTTCCATTCAGTATCTCCCCAGTGCAGAAAGGTCAATCTGTAATCCCTATATTCAATCAGTCCTGGTGTGAATCGGTCCAATTGTTCATACACTCTTTCAAAACATTTGTACCATGTTATCACTTCAACTTTCGGTGTATAAAAACAGAATCTCATCTCCTGGTCGATGACAGTTTCAAATCCTTTCAATTGGGAAAAATCCATCAATTTATTGGTAATTACCAATATGTTCCAATCTCCGAAGGTGACAGCAGCATAGAGGCAATGAAACTGTTCCAATTCACGGAAGGCTGTATAAGGATCAGTAAACCTCAGGAGATATACATATTCTTTATAGTTTACAGCTGGTTTCATTCTCAGGTAAGGACCAATCAAAACATCCCTCTCATACATTTCTTTCAGATACTTCGAGACCGTATTCCTGGATAATTGCGTATTCACTGATATAGTATAGAAAGACATTATAGGATCTTCATAGATTTGCTCAAATATTCTGTAGTAATCTCTCATTTTCTTTTCTTGAGATACTCTGCCTTTCGACACAAAATTCACCTCTTTTACTTTGGACGCACCTCCTGAATATCAAACTGGATACATCTTCCAGAATCATCAAATACTGCATCAATGACTGCTACCAGTTTGTGAGGTTTTTCAATGATGAACCCTTCTTCGTCGAAACGATGCTCAAAATCACAATAGAACTTTACTTTGCAGTTCACAATACGAACACCACCTAAGTAGCAAAGATTGTCGTCTATAACACTCTTGACATCCACTAGATTATCCTCATGCAGTATCCTTTTACACACAGGGCAGACAAATCCATCTTTCTCGTGCCCCTGGAGCAAATCTTTATCTGCATCACGTTTCTTCTCTTCCATTTTCCTATCTGACATACTGAATCCTCCTTCATCTGCTCATCTTCACATCTTCACCAAAAGGTTCTTAAAGGAAAACATATAACAGTAGTCATGGCAAAAATGCATAATACCTGCATACATTTTCAAATTGGAAGGTTGATCAATCAATTTCCAACTGTCAATGCAGAAGCTATTTTCAGAAAATGTCTGAGAAGTGGCATTCTAGGATCGAAGCATACTTTCCAGAAAGCACTTCACTACATGGAAGAAAAAGACATCATTATGAACCCGGCAGTCTCCATCAAGAATCATTCTAATTACGCCAATCGGTTCTATCTTCTTGAAGTGGACGATGAGACTCCTGTAATACAGGATCTGATTTGCAGATATAGAGATTGCATTGACGTGATCTTTACATTTTCCTCTTTAAGATCAGTTTTTCTGTACATTGGAGCCCACAGAAATCTTGATGATATTGCAGGTAATTCAATTCTTGAGGATACAATTGCAGAATATCACATAGTCTTTCCCTGTAAAGAACACGAAAAATATGCTGAACGTGTACTACCCGAGTATGTCCTCAATCCTGAAGTGACTCGGAAAGAACCTTTGAAATGGGATGAAAAAATGTGGGAGATTTATTACTGGTTGAAAGTCAACTTCAGATTGTACAATTCTGAAATTGGGAGACAGGTAGGACTTGATCCAGTGACAATAGCCCGGAGAAGGAAAAAGATGCTTCCATCACTTATTGTTCACTATCCCCTTTTTGCTGAAGGCCATGATAACTATCATATGCTCTTGTTTATCTTGGAAAATGATTTTGATAGGAGAGCGCTTTTATCTCTGTTATCAGATTTATCAGGTACATCATATGTTTTGAAGGGAGGCAGGGGAGAATACTTGTGTTTTGCATCAGCAAGGAATCGAACTTTTTCGGGAGATATGAAAAGGGTTATGAAAAATGAATCATTGAGATTTGCCCATCTTTGGCGAAAATGGACACCCATACTGGATGACTATGAAAAAGGAAAGATTGAGGAAAGATTCTTTTACATGTTCCCTCCTCAATCAGAACTAAAGAGGAGTTCCCGGCGCACCCCCTCCTGGGGGACCGTCGGGATGGATGTTTCCAAAGGGCTCGAAGGGCCATCTTTTTAGAGTCTTGTTCATTTCGATCACCTTGTTTCCTTTGGTGGTTTCATGAAAAAGCCACGTGAAAATGTTTGGTTATAAATTGAAAAATATTTGTGCAGAATTTACGGACTTGAGAAGCTAATCAATGGACATTCTCTGGAATGTTACACGTGTAACATTTTTAGAGGTCTACAAATCTCAGAATAACGGTCTTCAATAAGACTGACGATCATGAACAAAGGCTTCAATGCCTGTACTGATATACTCATTGATGATCCTCCTCTTAGACAATCCCCAAGCACGAAACACCTAAAACCTTTTAAGACCACCAAAGAAAGGTAGACCATGGAGAAGGAGTACCTTCACTGGTCAAAGGTGGATGAAGCAATCTGGACCCTAACAGACTATGTACGGAAGGACTACAATGTCGACATGATCGTAGGAATCGCTAGGGGTGGACTGATTCCAGCAGTGCGAATGTCCCACATCATGGACAATATACTCATGCGCGTCATGGATGTCAAATTCTACACCGATATTGAAGAACATACAGAAATGCCTGAAATCACTGTTCCCCTAACAGAATCGGTAGAAGGTAAAAACGTTCTGATCGTTGATGATGTGGCAGATACTGGAAAAACACTGAAAGTGGTCAGAGATTACATTCTTGACAAGGGAGCCAGAGAAGTCAGAATTGCAGTCATTGCCAAGAAACCCCAGAGCATTATCGATCCCGACTACTACATCTTCCAGACTGATAGATGGATTATCTTTCCCTGGGAGAAGATGCCCGTAAGCAGAAAGGTGACGTCATGAGATCCTTCATTGCAGTAGATCTGGATGACGAGTTGATCCCAAAAGTGGTGGACGTACAATCCCAGATTCGAGAGGGAAAGATCAAGTTTGTGGAACCTGAAAATCTCCACTTTACCCTGAAATTTCTGGGGGAGATAACAGAACAGAAGGCACGAGACGTTACTGCAAGACTGAGAGAAATATGCAGTGCATTCAAGCCATTTCCCATCCTGATGAAGGGAGTGGGCGCTTTCCCTTCTCTGAACTACATGAGAGTCATCTGGGTTGGTGTGGAAAGTGAGGAGTTCTACACCCTCTCCAAATTGGTGGATTCTGGCATGGCAAAACTGGGATTCAAGCAGGAACATGAGACTGTTCCTCATTTGACTGTAGGAAGGGTGAAAGCAGCCGGAAACAAGGGTAAGCTCAAGGAACAGGTGCAAGCTTTAGCACAGGCAGAAATCGGAGAGATGACTGTAGCATCCGTAAAGCTTAAGAAGAGCGAACTAACCAGGAAGGGTCCCATTTATACGGATGTAGAGGAAATTGCCCTATGATAGAGAAGGAAATTCTGGAAAGAATCCGTCCCACTGATAGAGAAAGAAAAATCATGAATGACCTTGTAGATGACTGCATCCGTACACTAAAGGAACGCATAGAAACCAGAGGAATAAAGGCAGAGGTGTGCCTTACCGGGTCCATGGCCAAAGATACCTGGATTTCTGGAGATAGAAACATAGATCTATTCATAATCTTTTCCCATGAATACACTGAGAAAGAGCTCAAAAAGTATGGCCTGGACATTGGCAGGCTCGGAGAGTACAAGATTGCCTATGCAGAGCATCCATATGTGCGGAACTTCCTCGATGGGTATGAGGTTGATGTGGTTCCTGCTTATGAGTTCAGAGAGGGTATCAGAAGCTCTGTAGATAGAACACCATTACACACTGAATACGTGCTGAACCACTTAGAAGATAAGGACCAGGTGCGGCTGCTCAAGAAATTTGTGAGATCTATTGGCATCTACGGATCAGATTTGAAGGTGCAGGGATTGTCAGGTTACCTGTGTGAGCTTCTCGTGATCAGATATTCTACCTTTGAAAACGTCTTGAAAGCTGCTTCAGCCTGGAAACCTGGAGAATATATCTTTCTGGAAGAATTCTCTCATAGGGAATTTACTGAACCCTTAATATTTGTGGATCCTGTAGATGGTGAGCGCAACGTGGCTGCAGTGCTCTCTTTGGAGAATTTCGCCAAATTCGTGTACCATTCTCGGGGATACATGAAGAATCCAGATCCTTCCTACTTTTTCAGAGAACCTGAACGCTACAGTAGAGTTGAAGGCACACAACTGTACAGGGTTGATTTTGAGGTAGATCTGATTGACGACTTGCTCTTTCCTCAGCTGAGAAAGACCCGGGATTATCTGGTGAAAATGCTGGAAAACCACGGATTTCGCGTCTTCAACAGTGCAGTTTTTGACTCAGGGATATTGCTGGAGCTGTCCGTTTTTGAACTGCCTCCTTTCAAAAAACATGTGGGACCTCCAATAGCTGAAAAGGATCACTGTGAGAATTTTCTGGAAAAACATGCACTAGCAGGATTCCAGGAAGACAGAATCTATTCGGTTGTAAGAAGGAAGTTTGTGACTGCACATGCGCTCCTGCAGGCAGCATTTGATTCGCGAGAGGGGTTTGGAAAAGATCTCGTGAAAGCAAAAGCGGAAATAAGTCTGGTTTCGGAGGCAGATGTTCTTATCTACTGACTATATCAGTCTGTACGATTGTTTGCGTCCATCTGGTTCTTGATCTCAGAGGATGAATATGGCAGTCTTTCTGGTAGTCTTCTTACCTTGATATTCAATCCTCTTCTTGTTATTTCTGATCTGACCCATTTCTCATCTTGGTCTGGCCCCAAAAATATGTAATCAGGGGAAATTTCCTCTATTGGCTTGAAAAAATCATTCCTATCTCCTAGAATAGCCTCTTTCACTGGTTTTAGACTTTGAATCATCTTCAGTCTTTCCTTTTCAGAAAAGATCATCTTTTTCTTCTTATCAATATTGCAGTCTCTTGCTATGATTACGTAGAGATCTCCTAATTCTGCCGCCTCCTCCAGAAAGTACAGGTGGCCTGGATGCAATACATCAAATGTTCCTGCAACTACCACTTTCATGAGTAACGGTACGAGTTGATTTTATAAATGTTGTTCTAATACCCAACATCTAGTAGAACATTTTAAATATGATAAGTTTAATAGTAATTCATGGCAAACAAGAAGTACATCGTGCACCTCACTGAAGAGGATCGGAATTTCCTGCAACAGTTTACATCCACTGGGAAACACTCTGCCCGGGAGTTTCTTCGAGCCATGATTCTCCTTTTAGCAGACAAAGATAGAACAGATGAAGAGATATGTGAAATTCTAAATGCATCAACGTGCACTATTCAGCGTACAAGGCAAAAATATATAGAAGGAGGCTTGGAAAAAGCTCTCTATGAGCTCCCAAGACCTGGACAGCCAAAGAAACTTTCATCTGTTCAGGAACAGCAAATTATTGCCATTGCATGCAGTACTGCTCCTGAAGGGAGAAGCCACTGGACCTTGGAGTTACTGAGAAGAGAAGCTATCAAGAGAGGCATTCTCAAAGATATTTCCACAGAGCCTATCCGAATTCTTTTGAAAGAACACAATGTAAAACCGTGGAAAAAAAAAGATGTAGTGCATTCCAGAACTAACTGACGAGTACATAGAAAGGATGATGGACGTCCTCGAAGTGTCCGAAAAGCCTTACAATCCAAGAGAACCAGTAATCTGTTTCGATGAAAAAATGTTACACGTGTAACATCAGAGCGATGAGTCCCGGATTGTACGTTCCTCTTTCTGTTATCACTTGTATTTCCCTGAAGTTTTCGATGCATGAATGAAACCACTGCAAAGAGCGAGAAGAAAGAAATACAGAAATTTTTTCAAAGTAAGTTTCGCCTGTCTGCATTCTTGGGACCTGGGCGAGAGGAACAATACAGCAGCAATGAATGCTTTTTCACCCCTCTGCAAGAATTTCCACCCTTCCACGGGAAGCTTTGAACAATGATTATCCCACTAATATCTCCAGGTATCTGTGATTGAGTGCTTCTGAACCAAAAGATATATATACTTTCCCATTAAAATGCGAAACATGTACAATCCCCGAGTGATTACTATTGCATCCGGAAAAGGGGGAACAGGGAAAACCACTGCCACCGCAAATCTAGGAACAGCCTTAGCCCTGCTCGGAAGAAAGACCATTATTCTCGATGCTGATATTGCAATGGCGAACCTTGCATTAATACTGGGCATGGAGAAGAGCAAGATCACTCTCCATGAAGTCCTTGCTGGAGAAGCAGACATCAAAGATTCCATGTACAAGGGACCCGGAGGTGTTGTCGTTGTCCCCTGCGGTGTTTCACTTTCTGGATTTCAGAAATCCAACCCAGAAAGGCTGCAGGATGTCATGATCGAATTGCTGAAAGGAACAGAATTCCTCTTGATCGATGCCCCTGCCGGACTGTCCAGGGATGGTGTGATTCCTTTAGCAGTTGCAGACGAGGTCATTCTAGTAGTGAATCCCGAGATCTCATCGATGGCAGATGCACTGAAAACCAAGATCATGACAGAAATGGTAGGTTCCCGTGTTTCTGGTGCAATTTTGAATCGTGCTAACTTTGAAAAGACTGATCTGTCCATGCGGGAAGTGGAGAAGATTCTGGGTGTCAAAATTTTGGAAGTCATTCCTGAAGACCCGGAAGTGAGAAGATCTACTGCTTTCAAAACTCCTATAGTGATACGATCCGAGGATTCCCCTGCTTCTGTAGCCTACAGAAGGCTGGCGTCCAAGATGGCTGGAGAGAGATTTGTTGAACCAGAACTCGAGAGGGAAGAGGGAGTCGTCGGACGCTTTGTAAGATCAATATTTGGTGAGTGAAATGCCAAGCGTGCAGAGTCTCATGGTTTTGCTGGCCATTGAAACGCTGATTGCCCTGATGATAATCGTCATCCTGTACATCAGGGTCAGGCAGCTGACTAAGGACCTCCTCGATTTGAAACGAAAGATGGAGATTACTGATGAGGAGCTCTACAAACTGGCTGAAGACATAAAGGAATTTAGAAACCTGAAACTATGGTGATGAAATGGCTGATATCGTTTTGAAGCGATTGGTTAATGATATGTCGCGAATCGAAGGCGTGGAAGGAGCAGTAGTGGTAGCCAGGGATGGTGTTGTCCTGGCATCCACACTCAAGGATGCTGAAGGTGAAGGAGCGATTGCTGTATTTGCTGGGGCTACTGCAGAAGAGATTGCCACCTCTCTCGATCTGGGAGAGGTCAACCAGGTTATCATTGAGGGTTCAGATTATCGCATGATGATCATGAAACATCAAGACTACTTTATCGGAATTATGATGGATGAGCACACATCGCCCCTGATGATTCGGCAGGAAGTCGATACCATACTGCAGATGTAACGAATATGCCAGAAGATCCGTAATACTTCTAGGGAGCCTTACTGCTAGATTTTAAACAATTCTAAGAAGAATCCCTAATATCATTCTCCGTAAATCCTTTTTCTCAGTTCATACATCTTAATATATAACTGCATGTTCAGATCATCCATTTTTTGAACGATTTCTGCTTCCAGTGTTTGTCCATAAACTTTACCGATCACTCTCACTACATCTCTTTCTTTCACCTTCACATTTTCTGAAGTGATCACTGTGAGCTGTCCAGTACCATCATCTAAAATGAACTCTGATTCTCCCCCCTTGACCACAGTTCCCACCACACTGATGCGGAGTTCATCTTTAATGTCTTCAATGCGTTTGATGGTTGCTGGAATTCTTCTGATCATGAATCTTTTTGGTGGTCCACTTTATAAGATTACCCATCAACATTTTTAGCCTTCAATAGCTGAATCATGAATGCTGGAAGGTAATGTTACACGTGTAACATCGTGAGGTAGTCCACTTAAGTGTCGAAATTCTTATAAAGAAAGACTCAAGGCCAAGTCATGCGAAGTGGAGAGTCAGAAAAGATGATCAAGACATTCTGCCTGGCATCCTTTCTGAACGATTTGGGTTCAGATATGATCTATCCTGTGTGGCCTCTTTTTGTTACTGTATTTATGGGAGCCAACATGACGTTCCTGGGCTTTCTGGATGGCATTGGGGAGGCAGTTGTCTCCTTTTCACAAGCAGGATCTGGCTTTCTCTCTGACAGACTGCAGAAGAGAAAGGTGTTCATCTGGACAGGATATGTATGTGGTTGTATGTCCAGGATTGGCTACAGTCTTTCCGTATCTCCCTATCAATTGCTTCCCTTTCGTGTTCTTGACAGACTGGGAAAGATCAGGGGCGCGCCCAGAGATGCCATGATTGCTGATCTCTCTACAAAGAAAACGAGAGGTGCAGCCTTTGGATTGCTGCGTGCTTTAGACAATCTGGGAGCAGTCTGCGGTATTATCATTTGCATCGTTCTGGTTGACCACCTGGGGTATAGAAAGCTCTTCATGCTGGCTGCAGTACCTTCCTTGGTAGGAGCAGCTCTCATATTCCTTTTGATTAGAGAGAGGAAGACCTCTGATATCTATGTGCCCCTCTCCCTGAAGGAACTCTCCCTTAATTTGAGGTTGTTTTTTGCTGTCTCTGCCCTTTTTGGTCTAGGTGCTTTCAGTTATTCTTTTTTCCTCATATTTGCCAAGGAATCAGGATTTGCTACAGGATTTGTGCCTGTCCTGTACCTTGTTTTCACATTTACTGCTTCTGTCATGTCGTACCCATTCGGAAAACTGGCAGACAGGATAGGGAGGAAACTGGTAATAGAAATGTCTCTTGCGTTGTTCGCCATTCTGTGTCTTGGATTTCTTTCTCTGGGTAAGGGCGGAATCCTCCCTCTCTTTGTCGTGTACGGATTACACAAGGGGGCTCTGGAACCAGTACAGAGAGCATTCGTATCAGAGTTAGCACCAGCCTCCAGAAAAGCCTCAATTCTTGGAGCTTATCAAATGATGCTGGGTGTGTGTGCCCTGGTCGCTTCTGTCTTGGCAGGTATACTCTGGGATATGTATGGAATTGAAGCACCGTTTATCTTTTCTTTTGCAGCATCTGTAAGCTCTTCAGTACTTTTACTGTTCATTCGCGAATAATCATTCAGGAGGTTCGTAGAAATCCAATCTATTCCCGTCCACGTCCTTAAAGGTTGCAACCCGTCCCTGTTCTCCTGGAATTTCCTGGATTCCTCCCAGAAATTTAACTCCCCTCTCTTTGAGGTATTTGACCTCTTCCTCTATTTCTGTAACCAAAAAGCAGATAGACGATTGAGAGGGCATGAATCCAGATTTCACCTCTCGCAGTGCCAGTGTGCCTCCTCCCACATCGAATTCAGCCCAGCCTACCTCTCGCGCTACAAAGTGTAAATCCAGCCGCAGGACATCTCTGTAGAATTCAACTGCCTTTTCCAGATCTTTGACAGGATGGGAGACATTATCAATACTGTAGATCATCGGATCACCACACTCATTGTGACTTTCAGCCTTTTAAGCTTTCTCAGAGAGGAAAGATTCTCTTTTTTGCAGTATTGTTTTGCTGCAACTGCATTTGATACCTGGATTGCCCCTATTCTTACAAAATTCTTTTTTTTGAAACAATTTCAAGCCGTATAGTCTGAATCTAATCAGAAATTCTTGATAAGAAAATATCATATAAAGAAGGCATTCCATCAGAATGAAATTATTGTTGTATAATCGACGTCAAACGACATATGGAAGCTTCATTCCTGCTGCAGAATCTTGTGTTGTAGAAAGCTTTTTATATCTGATAAAGGAGCACGACTCAGTGATTTCATGATAACAGCATATGTTCTAATAGCCACAACTACAGGTGAAGAGAAAGCAGTTGCAGAAAAGCTGCAAAAGCTGAAAGAGGTGGAATTGGCAGATATTCTGTACGGTGAATGGGACATCATATTGAGGGTGAAGGTAGAGAATCTCACAGACCTGGACAGTTTTCTGACCCAGAAAATACGAAAGATGAAGGACATCAAGCTGACTTCCACACTTATAGCGTCTTAGTATGTTGTGAGATTATAGGGCATCCCCTCTTGGTTCACTGTTCAGAAATGATCCCTTGAAAGAGCGATCAGCTTTTACTTTGAAAACTGGTGACAACCTTTGGAAAGCTCCTTTTCCTTTGGCTGGTACGTGTATCCTTCACGTTCTATGCTTTCAAGCGGCTTTCTGAGCAACTCTCTGCTGTTCACTGCTCACTTGAATACTGGAATCTTTATAAACTTTACGGTTATACATACTAACTGTATGAACGGAATAATCATCATCTACAGAGCAGAGGGGAAGAAGAGCTCAGTACAACTCTCCAGAGCCCTCCATGGGTACAAGGACTACTCCAACAAAGGGAAGTACTTCTATAAAAGGGAAGGATTGCTCGGTAAAATCCCCTACATACAATTGATAAGAGGTGTATTCATCGTGAGAAAAGAAGATGCAGAGGAATTCATCTCTCTTTTGGAGAGATACAAAATATTGTACTATCTAAGAGAGGTAATACTCACTCCACAGGATTTGTATGATCTGAGAGGCAAATAATTATTTTTGTCCCAAAGCCTGCTTGGGAAAAACTTTAAATAGGAATACACAAAGAAGATTCAGGGCCCGTAGTCTAGATGGTTATGACGTCGCCTTGACAAGGCGGAGGTCTCGAGTTCGAATCTCGACGGGCCCACTTCCTGGAATGTAGTGTGAGATTTTTCAATTCTAGATGATTTTCTTCTCTTTTTTCCAAGGTTATAAAAAAACTGGAGGATATTATTTATATTCTTCCAGTTTACAAAAGAAGTAGAGAAGGAGAAAGACTGCAACCAGAGAATCACATTAATGATTACATCTTCACCTCCCTTTTTTTATTCTTTTCGAAGTGCTTCTTTGAAATTAATGAATTTTCTCCCTTCTTTTCCAGGGTTATAAAAATTTGGCATGGTATTGTTTATATAGAGGGTTAACATAGAAGGTAATGTCATTAAGTCAACACCTCAACATCTTTCATCTCCCTTTCAGAGGGACTTTACGTCCCTCTACTACTTCTTTCCAAGATTGATCTTCACGACAAACACATCTATACCACAGGATTATGGTCCCATAAGAATCTAGACATATTTGACTTCTTTGAGATAACGCATCTGCAGATCATGGATAGACTCATCCAGAATCTTTTGCTCGTCCTGAGTAAGGTTTCCCTTTGTCTTCTCTTTGAGCATCATGAGTGTATCGATTATTGATTTCGCAGCTCCAATATCTTTTTCATTTTTCTCGTCTCCTAAATCCCCGAATTTGTACAGTGCTGCAGTAACCAGGTTGAGAACGTATGTGGAAAACTCAAGAGGTGACTCTCCAAATTCCGCGGTCATAGATGAGAGTAGCCCTTTTCTATTAAAAGGTTTACTCATCGATCATGAGACATTCAATAGCTCAACACTATCTGGAATTGGCAGCTGTAATCTGCAATCTTTAAATAGAGATATGACAGAAATATTCTGTGTT
>CAZFAR010000011.1:0-19419 GCA_964516825.1 uncultured Thermococci archaeon | reverse complement strand
CCTTTTTCCTGACTGCTTCCTCTACCTTCGCCTTTTCTTCATCCACATCAATTGGTTGACCTGTTGTCGGAGTCCTCGGTGCTGATTTATCACTCAATTGTCTCACCTCCAGTTTTCTGTATCTACATTATGTTGGCTCTTCTATTTAAAAACCTTTTCCAGTGACATGTGAGCCAAAAATAGTGATGCTACCTGTGCCATCAGCAGCAGAGGTTCAACAATGCCAAGAAGACAGCTCCCGCAACATTTAAATTCAGCACGTAGCATAAAGCTTCATAATCAGTAAAGGTGGGACTATGAAGATTCACCAGTTCAGAGAAGTAACGTCCACGAACGAAGTAGCCAAACACTACCTCGAAGACAGAACAGTCATTGTAGCAGATGTGCAGACCAGTGGAAGAGGTCGTCATGAGAGGAGATGGCATTCTCCAGAAGGAGGATTGTGGTGCTCTGTCGTGATAAGACATGAACCTGCACCTGTTCTAAACCTTGGAGCAGCCCTGGCTGTGGCAAAGACACTGGAGTATTTTGGCTTGAAAACACAATTGAAATGGCCAAACGATGTGCACATCGATCAGAGAAAGATATGCGGCATTCTCTCGGAGACAGAAGGCGAATACATGATCATCGGAGTGGGAGTGAACTTGAACAACAGTGATTTTCCAGAAGATATTCCTGGAACGTCTTATGTTTCTGAAACAGGAAAAGAACTTGATAGAAAAGAATTTTTGGAGAAATTCCTGGAAATCTTTTTCAATGTTATAAAGACAGATTTTCTCAATGAGTATAGAAAGTATTCCTCCACCATTGGAAGCAGGATCATGGTGAAGAATGGTGAAGAAATCACAGGGACTGCTACAGCTGTTGATGATCAGGGCAGACTGATACTGAAACGTGAAGATGGGAAAGAGATGAAAATAGCGTCAGGTGAAGTGCTACGGCTGCACCAGTTCCAGTAGGATACCTCCAGTGCTTTTCGGATGGATGAAGGCAATTCTCCCTTCTGCTCCCTTTCTGGGAGTCTCATCAATGAGAGCTATACCAGCTTTCTTCATTTTGGCCAGAACTTCATCAATATCCTCCACTTCTAAAGCAATGTGGTGGATTCCTTCTCCTCTCTTTTCCAGAAATGCTGAAATTGGACCTTCACCTGCAGGTTCTAACAACTCGATCTTCGCTTCTCCAACAGGAATGAAGGCAATTCTGACCTTCTGGTCCGGAATTTCTTTGTATTCTTCTGTCTTTGAGTTCAGGAACTGATTCCAGAACTTCTCTCTTTCTAAACTCTTGACAGCTATTCCTACATGATGGATCTTCATGATATCACCTCTAGAAGACTGATGGGGCCTTGTACTCACCAAAAACCTCTCTGAAGACATTGCAGATCTCACCAATAGTAGCATAGTATTTCACTGCCTCTATGATTAAAGGCATCAGATTCTCCTCCTTTTCTGCTCCTTTCTGCAAGTTGGTCAATGCTCTTTCTAGGTTTATATTGTCTCTGGTGGCTTTTATTCTTTCTAATCGTTCCTTCTGCTTTCTTTCAGTAACAGGATCCACTCTGAGCAATCCCATGGTTACACTCTCATCCATCAAGTAATCATTGACTCCTACCACGACGCGTCTTCTGGATTCTACCTCTTTCTGGTATTTGTAGGAACTTTCCTGGATTTCTCTCTGGATGTATCCTTTTTCGATAGCCTTGAGCATTCCCCCCATGGAATCGATCTTTCTGATGTATTCTTTTGCTTCCTCCTCAATTCTCTGGGTCAGCTCTTCGATGAAGTAGCTGCCAGCAACAGGATCGACCGTGTTTGCCACTCCTGACTCGCAAGCCAGTATCTGCTGCGTTCTCAAGGCAATTCTGACTGCCTTCTCTGAGGGCAGGGCTAAGGCCTCGTCCATGGAGTTAGTATGCAGAGACTGGGTTCCTCCTAAAATGGCTGCCAGCGCTTCCAGAGTGACTCTGACGATGTTGTTTTCTGGCTGCTGAGCAGTCAGGGAGCACCCTGCAGTCTGGGTGTGGAATCTGAGCATCATGGAACGGGGATCCTGAGCATTGAAGCGCTCTCTCATGATCCTGGCCCATAATCTTCTGGCAGCTCTGAACTTGGCAATCTCCTCAAAAAGGTCGATGTGCGCGTTGAAGAAGAAGGATAGGCGTGGAGCGAACGTGTCTACATCCAATCCTCTTTTGATGGCTGCCTCCACGTAGGTGATAGCATTGGCTAAAGTGAAGGCTACCTCCTGGACTGCAGTGGAGCCTGCTTCTCTGATGTGGTATCCAGAAATGGAGATAGTATTGAACCGAGGAGTATTTTGGGAGCAGTATTCAAAAATATCAGTTATTATGCGCATGGATGGTGCAGGGGGGAAGATGTAGGTTCCTCTGGCTATGTATTCCTTGAGGATGTCGTTCTGGATAGTACCTGCAATTTTTTCTCTGGATACGTTCTGTTTCTCTCCCAGAACGATGTACATGGCAAGCAGGATTGCAGCAGGAGAGTTTATGGTCATGGAGGTGGAAACCTGGTCCAGGGGGATCTGGTCAAAGAGGATTTCAATATCTCCTAAGGTGTCAATGGCAACACCTGTCTTTCCAATTTCTCCTTCTGCAAAGGGATGATCTGAATCGTAGCCAATCTGGGTGGGCAGATCAAAGGCGACACTGAGACCGGTCTGTCCCTGAGAGAGTAAATATCGGTACCTTCTGTTCGATTCCTCAGCAGTGGCAAACCCAGCATACTGTCTCATGGTCCACAATCTGCCCCTGTAGGCAGTGGAGTGGACTCCTCTGGTGAAGGGATATTCACCGGGAAAGCCTAAATCGTTGAGATAGTCGGTTTCATAATCTGCGGGTGTGTACAGACGGGACACTGGCATGCCGGAAACGGTGGTAAAGGTTTCTTGGCGTTCTTTGAATTCCTGAGTTTCCCATTTTTCTTTTGATTCTTTGACTGTCATAGTAGCCATGCAACATGTTCTATTATTAACATTTTAAAGGTTTGGCTTTGACAGCAAAGTAGTTCATTCTTTTCAGCCGCGCATTCTTAAGAATGACTACTAGTCATTGTAGGCAAAAGATGGCACTGGCGAAGAAGTAGTTCAATCTAACCAACTGTATCCTTTGCTACGGCAGTCATCGACTTGAATTGTCGTTGGTCTCGTTATGCCACTGTGAAGGCTAGGGGGGCTATGGAATATGAATGTTACGCCTTTTTGGTTCTCATCTATATCTCATTTCAACCGAAACATTTATATGCATAGTATTGCATTCAAGGGGTGAGGTGATACACATGGTCGAAGAAAGTGAATACACAGAAGATATCGGATTTCCTATCACATGTGCATGCGGTCTCTTGGTAGCATAGGATTGCGTAGAACGCTGTTAAGGCAAGGATCCACACAAGAAGTGGAACAAATCATGAGGAATAGGTAATTGTGGGAGGATGTGTCCATGCTTATCACCAGAGTAAGAGAAGAAGAATTCGGATATCTTGTTTTTGATGAGAAGGGAGATTCAGAAATTGTGAAATCCGAGAGCAAAGACTTCGTTAAAATTGGAGAGACAATAGATGCTATTTCTCACAGACCCACAAGAGTGAGTGCTACTGTGCCCTTTCACCTAAAATCTCCCATTATTGTACTGTTTGAAGTGACACGGAAGTGCGATTTGAGCTGCGGGCACTGCTACATCTCTGGCGGTGCTCCACGGGAGCACGAAATGGATACAAAAGCTGTATTGAGAATCTTGGATGAACTAAAAGAAAAAGAAGTGTTTCATATTCTCATTACAGGAGGAGAACCTCTTCTTCGTAGTGATATCGTTGATATCATTAACTATGCTGGAAAATGTGAGTTTTTCGTCCAGATAGTCACCAACGGAATTTCACTAACAGAAAAGATCTTATCCCAAATACACAACAATGGCCACATACGATTTGCATTGAGTTATTTGGGGGGGCTTGAAAATGGATTCAGCAATGATGAAGCACTAGCCCATCTGAAAGGGAAGATGACTCTCCTCAAGAAGCATAATTTCCCAATGACGTGCTGGTTTTCTGTGACAAAGTTGAACATTGATCGAAAGTCAGATATTTACCAGTTGTGCCACAATTTTGACGCAAAGAGCTACTACCAGGATGTCATGCCTATTGGAAGATGTAAAGAAAATACACACCTCCTCCTGGATGCCGGTGATGTAGAAGAGAGTGTAAGACTCTTTGGTGCAGAGAATACAGAAGATGAAGGAGACAGACCTAAAACTGCCTTAGAGATGTGCTATCTTCTAGAATACCTGTTCCAGGCCTGCAAGGGCGGACGATCGTACGCGTACATATGTGCAAATGGCGACGTATATCCCTGTTCGAACTGCTCAGCAGAACATCTCTTTTGTGCTGGAAACCTCAATGAGCGTTCATTCGCTGACATCTGGGAAAACTCGTTCAAAGAGCACAGAGCAATCACGTGGAAGGATTTCAAAGGCTGCGAAACATGTGAACTCCGTGAGTACTTTGACAAGGGCATGTTCTGCAAATTAAGATGTCCTCCGATCTCGAGAATACTCTACGGTGACTTAGCGTACTGCGGAGCCACGGAGTACACAAAGGCAAAATCGCTCTGGTTTGCGCGGTCTTTTTTCTAGGTTGGGTAAAGAGTACTGCCTGCAGAAATTGTCAACAGGTAATAAACACATTCATTTTGAGTTGTGCAGATCAAGAAAGTACTAGGCCTCATTTTTCTTAAAATATATGTTGAAATCCATTCGGGAGGGCTCCACTTCATCGATGAACCATTGGATTATTTCATCGTGACTCACCTGCGGATCTACCTCAAAGTCGTGGTTCAAAACCGATTTCTGTAAGTCATCCCATTCTGAATAGTCTACATCACCGATAGTGTCCTCAAGCATTGTATGAAGCTCTGTTCCAGGATAAGGTGTCAAGAATGATACATTAATGAATGAAGGGCGGATTTTTTTGATAATTTTCTTAGTTAATTCAATATCTTCCCGAGTTTCTCCAGGAATTCCCACCATGAAATAAGCACCACACGCAATATTGTATTTGTGACAGAGCTCGAATGCTCTTTCCACCTGATCAAAGGTGAGTCCTTTCTTGAGGTATGTGATAATTCGTTCACTACCCGATTCCACACCAAAGTTGATTTCCCTGCATCCTGCATCGTAGACCATTCTGACTATTTCCTCATCGATGAGATTGACCCGTCCGTGTCCTCCCCACCGGATGTGCAGGTCTCTCTCGTGTAGTTCCTCACAGATTCTCGTGATCCGCTTTCTATTGATCAGAAATAGATCATCGACAAAGTACAACTCTTCTGCATTGTACTCTCTGACGATGGTCTCCATTTCATCAACAACGTACTTTCCACTGTGGAATCGAATATTATTCCCAAAAAATCCTTTATCGCAAAAAATACACGAGA
The DNA here is from genome assembly GCA_964516825.1 of uncultured Thermococci archaeon. Lineage (GTDB taxonomy): Archaea > Methanobacteriota_B > Thermococci > Methanofastidiosales > SZ-28-30 > SZ-28-30. Next base: position 13,974 of record CAZFAR010000011.1, on the reverse strand, counting down.
ATGGACATCCTCTCGATGATAGCAAATCCGTACAGGCGAGGTCTACATTTTTCTTCCAGATCCGCAAGTATTCTGAAACATTGATCAGTTCTCTGTCAGGGAAGGGGATACTATCCAGATCTTGTATGACAAGAGGGGGGCCTGAATACTGTATAGCTCCATCTACTCTATAGTACAGCCCAGGAATGGATTTGTATTCTTGGTATTTTCCACTAATTATGGATTCTACCAAGGTGACGAATGTCTCCTCTCCCTCTCCCACAACGAAAATATCCGCATCATAGTCACTAAAGGAGTTCTTCACTTCAATGCACTTCACTCCAGGTCCGCCCACTATTACAGTGCTCTCAGGATACGTCTGCTTCAGCCATCTGCAGAGTCTCTTCAATTCTCCGAGTTGGATTATAGAAACAGATATTCCAATGATATCTCCTTTGATCTTCTCTAATGATGCTTTGTATTCATGTTCGCTGGAAATTAGCCCGTCGACCATCTCCACTGAGTGGTCTCTCTTCTTCAAAAGGGATGACAAGTAACCGATACCCAATGGCGGAAAGGGTGTCCTCTTCATTAGGTATGGGCTCTTCGGGTAGATGAATGTCACATCCATTAGATTCACTCCTCAGCACACAGTGATGTTTTCTATAAAGGTTTGACGTTCCTCTTCATTCAAGACAACCTTACTGTCGACGTGCTCTTTCACCAGTCTGTCATGGATTTGTAGAAGTCTGCACGCACCTCCGCATATGGGTTGATACCTGCAGGAGATGCACCGCTCATAGGGGAGGGTACAAAACTCAGTAATCAAATCCTTCACAACCTGGAACACAGAATCTGTTTTCAAATTTCCAAATTTCTTTCGGTTAAACACACAGTCGATCAAATATCCCTTGGGATCAATAACCAGGTTCTTCCTCCCCACAGTGCATCCCAAAGTGGAGCATTGCACTGTATCGGATCGAAAAAATTTGTCATATTCTTCTCTGGTGAACTCCTGCTCTGGTGCACTATCCATAAAATATATGGGGAAGAAAAGCCCCTCGTCTAAACAGATTTCCACGTCATACATCTGTTCCAATTTCTCTCTATCTTTCAGGAGAAAAGAAGAGAATGTATATAACTTTTCAGGAGACGGAGCGAACTCTTCTAATTGAGGGAGGTGTTTTGTTATGAGTTTTCCAAAATTCACGGCTCTCACACCAGCCTCGGAGAGCATTCTAATGTAGGATTCTATCTGAAAGCTGGACAGTTGAGCAAGCCATTTGGTCACCACAGTATATGTTTCTGGGCCAGCATCATGCAAAGACAAGGTTTTTATTGCGTTCAGCGCTGAAATAAAGGTGCGGTTCCCTCTCATTTTGTCGTTTATTTTCTCAGGTCCGTCCACGCTGATCATGGGGAGAACATCAAGTTCAGCGATTTTTTCTGCCTTTTCATCGTCGATTAAAATTCCATTCGAATTCAAGAGTATATTTCTCACTCCGCACTGCTTCATTTCTTTCACAACATCCAGTACACCGGGTCTCAAGAATGGTTCACCGCCCAAGAGTTGTATATTGTCAAATCCCAGGGAAACTAAGGCTCTTACTATATCCACTATTGTCCTATTATCCAAATCATCTCCTGGTTCTCTTTCGAGCTGTTTCTGATAGTAACAATGTCTGCATGACAAATTACATATAGATGTGGTTTCCCAGATTACATTGCGACTGTGATCCTCCACCACGATCTTGCCGTGTGGGATTTCTGAGAAGAGACAAGGTATCCATGTAGTTTCCATCTTGGTTCTCCTCGCTTGCGTTTTCTCATTTTCATCTTCACCAACGGCAAGGGTATAAATAGACTGTTGTAAAGTAACTCATTATCAGAGCGCTTTCTTCTTAATCTGTATTTCTCCGGTCTTTTTGCCATCCAATATGGCTTTGCACTTCGCATTTCTTCACCTTCCCGTTGTTATCTGATGTGAAAAAATTGCATTGTTTTTCTATTTAAACCTTTCGGTTTAAGATTTGAGGTTTGAGGGGTTGTCAAGACTTCAGGGGACGGGCTACCCCAAACTAAATTGCTACTTATGAATGAAGTCATTATCTGAGAATGGGGTTTCTATGCGGGACCATTCACCCAATATTTGAGAAAGTACTTTTTCTTTGGAGAGAATACTGCGTAGATATTCTTTTCTATTGTTTCATTCGAATGAGTCTCTTGTGCATCTTTATCCTTCTTCTACATATCGCCCATCATTCTCGATTTCAATACCACCAATCATGAGGACCCAAAATGTGAACGGAACCTCAAATCTGATTCCTCTGGCTTAGGGGTGAAAGATCCAACTCTCCTATCGTGATTCACAAGTCTTGTGCTAGGAATGCTAAACCAGATGTTCGGCTACAGAATAAATAATCCTTATCTTTCCCATATCCTGGGGAAAAACATGGGGACATCCTTCCTGTATTTCTCGTATTCATGCGCGAATTTTCTTTCTAGCCCTTTTTCTTCCATGTGTACGAAAAGTAACAGAGATATCAATACATAGGGAACAGTTGATATGGAGTAAATTCCAAACGTACATGCAAAGTACCCTGCAAACAGCAGGAACAGGGATAAATACATTGGATTCCGCGACCTTGCATAGATGCCTGTTTTCACCAGTGTATCATTGATAGCATCATCGCATCCTAGTGTTGGCGCTTCCTTGAAACCTTTCCCACCCAGTTCTCTTCGTATCGAAAGGAGAAGGTAGAACCCTGCATAAATGAGAATAATACCTGCTGGTAGAGCCAATGCTGTATACGGCCAGGATATCCTGGGCTGAGGCAAGAATGGGAAAATGAACCAGATCTGACTTGGAGCAGGGAACATGAGGACAGCCAGTTGGTAGAATACATCGTGTATCTCCTTCTTCGGTTTCTTGTAAAGGTAGAGGTTGGCTATCAACGACATCGCACTGATTACAAAGAATATTGGAAACAACCATTCTCGCATGATTGATCATCTCCTTTTTTGGTAGAACCATTCTCCCTGGAGACCCATGTGACCACACCGGGCCTGTCGACCACCAGATCCATGATTGCAAACTTCTCGTTTGGGTACTCATCTGCAACGATGGTGAGTGTATCTGTCTGATTAAGCCCAATGGATACAGCCAGGTAGTACTCACCATGTCTAACATATCCTCTGAGGAACCCTTTGTATTCTACAATAGCTGCAGGTTCAAAATTATCAAATTCAGCGCCAAAATTCTTTTGTGTTTTCCTAATTCCTTCATAACAAGTATCGATATGCTTCCCTCCTCAGTAGAGAAAATTTGAGTGTACTTAAATAGGTTTTGGTTATTGTTATTGTATAGGATTTTTTCGTTTTCGCAATCTAAGCCCATTTCAATCGACAGCTAACCTCAATAGATGCAGGAAGAGAATATTCAAAAGGGCAACGTGCAACAGATTGAGACAAACACCCATTATTCAAATAGGTCTCCGAAAAATTTAAATAGGTCGGATAGAAAAAAAGGTATCCCAACCAATAATCGGAGGTGACAAAATGTCGAAGTGCAAAGCTGTACTAGACAGCAAGAAGATAAAGGAGATAAAGGTCAAAAAGAAGTAGACCAACACTCGAAAGGAAGGCATTGCAGGGTACTGTAAGGTCTCAAGAGGTGTATGGTAGTCTCTAATATAGACTATGTTAATACGTGGAGTGAGAGAGATGATGCTAGAGTATGGTGAGATTTCCTATTTGTGTCACATAGAATTGACTTATGCGTGTAACCAGAATTGTATTTTCTGCTACAATCCCAACAGAACCATGAAAGAAGATATTGAAAAGATCGATCGAATTGTTCAGTCTGTTGCAGAGAGCCAGATACCACATGTGTATCTGATTGGAGGGGAACCGAGTCTATTGCCAGTAGAAAAGCTGAATGAGTATATTGAAATGCTTTCACCGCATTCGTCAGTCACCATTGTTACCAATGGTGTAGTCCTCTTGGAAGGGGTTTCATCAGATCTTGCTTGTTTTGGTGTTCCATTACATGGTGCTAACGCAGAAATGCATGAGTTTCATACAGCCAACTCTGGTAGTTTCGAGTCAATACTACGCACCATACAGTACTATGTAGATTATGGGTTTGATGTCCGGTGCATCCCTGTGCTAACAGGGTACAACTACGATCAGGTATATGATATCGTCGGACTGGCTGCTGAATTGGGTATGGAATCTATCTTCGTTGACAGGTACGAGGATGGGGGAATTGGAGCAACTCGATCCAATGTATACTTCCAGTTAAAACCAACGCTGGAGCAGTTCGGAATAGCATTGGATCAAATTATCAGAGCAAAGAAGGATTTCAGCGTTTTGAACGGAAAAGTGGGATTTGGAACAGCAATCCCTTATTGCATTGACACTAAAATGATTGAGGAAGACCTGATCTCCAACTGTGGGGTGGGAACCTACTTCTGCGCTATCAGCCCAAAGGGAGACGTGCGGATTTGTAACCAGTCAGAAATCGTGTTTGGAAACGTTCTGGAAGAACCATTAGAGATCATATGGAATAAGAGATCCATAAATACTCTGTTTCGAAATCTTGACTGGGTGAATGAGCCGTGCAGATCCTGTGGTCTCTTGCATGAGTGTGTATGCGGGTGTAAGGTGGACGCGAATGAATCAGACAAGTTCTGCATTGATTACGCGGTAAGGAACAACTTTGAACCACCAGAGAATCTCTTGGAATTATACAAGAGAAAAATGAATGAGAAGATGGCTAGCTTGGAAACATATCCTGAGAATTACAGGATTTTCCGGATGAATCGTTACACGAAATTAACGAAAAAATACAGGGAGAAGTTGCTGGTGACAAGATACCAGACAGTGAAGCTGAACGACACAGCACTGGAAATGATTGAAACTATTATTGAGAAGAACATAAGAAGAGAAAGCGAACTAATTGAAGAGGTTAAGAGCTCAATCGATGAACCAGAGGCACGAGTGTTTCTTACTGCCCTGTTGCACGCAGGTGCGTGTGATTTGCTGGGGGTTGAAAATGGGAGCTATGATTAAGTTTTTCATGGATGAATGAGGAGTATCCTATGTTTAGAGTGAGATGCAGAGAAGAGGATTTTGCATATATCTGTTCTCTTCCTGATGGGTGGGTAGATTTCTACAGGCTTGATGCGAAAGAACTTCTGGAGAGAGGAGATCTCAAGAATATTGATAGTTTTGCATTGGGAGATATAAGACATCTGGTTGAAGCCAAGAGAAAGGGAAAATGCCTGTACAAAGAGGCAGGAATTCCTCAATCTATTTTTGAAAGTGACTGTCCACTGCGGGCCCCCATAGTAGTGCAGCTGGAGTTGACGCTTGAATGCAATCTTAAGTGCAAACACTGTTTCAACTACGGGGGTGCACCTCGCAAGAAAATGCTGACCACAGATGAATTCAAGGACGTCATTTCTCAGTTGAACAACATGGAGATTTTTTCCCTCTTTTTTACTGGTGGGGAGCCTACCCTCCATCCCGACTTTCTTGAGCTGGTCCGGTATACTGACAGCCTTGACATGGATTTGTTCATACTTACCAATGGTGTTAGTGTGACAGAATCGCTGATCAAAAAGGTTCCCCACAGAGTGTATTTTGTCTTCAGTCTCGATGGTATTGATTACCACGCGAAAAGCAGGGAGAAGATAACATTTGAGGATTTATGCAGTAAATTTGAACTGCTACGAAAGCGGGGTATCCCTTTCCTGGCTCAATATGTTCTTCAAAGAGACAACATCAAAGACATTATCAAGACCTATGAATGGTGCGGAGAGCATGAAGTTGATTTTGCAGCTATAGATTTATACCCCACTGGTCGAGCCATGGCCAACCCAGAAGTATTTCCTACTCAAGAACAGCTCCCTTTGTTTCGGGAATTGGCTATAGCCAAGTTCAAGTATGAGAAGAATTTGCCTAAATGGGAGAAAGAAGACAAAAGAACAGACTTACCGAATCCATACTTGTTTACGTTTATCAGTCGACTGGAAGAAATCTTTGAGCGGTCATTCTCAGGTGTATTTTTCAGCTATATTGCATCAGACGGTATGGTATATCCCGATAACTGGCATGCTGGACAGAGCATGTTTCCTGCAGGAAATGTGAAAGACACATCCTTTAAGAAGAAATGGGAAACCTCTTTTGGTGAAATCAGGAAATTGGTGCGGTGGTCTTTGTATAGACAATGCAAAGCCTGTCGTGTGAGTACATATTTCTGTGACTACCGACTTCCTGTGCTCTCATATAATATGAGTGGGGAATATACATCATGTGGTGCTACTAACCTGATGAAACAAGTCATGTTATTACGCGCAGAAATGAGGGAAACTCTACAGAATGCATATTCAATCGATGAAGCTCGAGCACTCGATATCTGGTGAATGTATGGATGAAAAATTCATAACGCTCAGTTTTTGAGTTTACTGAGATGAAGGTGATACTATGGTCCAAGAGATAAGTTGGGAGATAACCAATGAATGTAATTTGCGCTGCATATACTGTCTTCCCATGTCAGGGGCCCCCAGAGCATATGAATTAACGACCGCAGAAGTGTTCAGCGCATTAGATACATTTAGAGGAGGAGGTGTAGAAAGAATTTGCTTCACTGGCGGTGAACCATTTTGCAGGAACGATTTTGTAGAAATAGTAGAATACGCACACAAGGAGGGATTTCAAACAAGTGTCATCACCAATGGCACCATGATTGACAAGAAAACTCTTTTGAGATTCAAAAAGCTAGGTGTTGACTTGGCTGTCAGCTTAGATGGTTCATGCAAGGAAAAAAATGATTTTATTAGAGGTGAAGGAACCTTTGAGAAGGTCATGCATTTTCTCACTTTGTGTCGTGAATGTGATGTATTTGTGGACATTTATATGACAGTACACAGCCAAAACATAACAGAAATTGTGAAAGTAGGTGAACTTGCAAGAAAGTACATGTACAAAGGATTCCACGTAAAGGAGATTAACATTGAGGGAAAAGCTCAGTATGCGCCATATCTTTGGATTGAAAAGTCAGATAGAGACAATATGGCGAGTGAAATTATGCGATTGATAGAGAAAATCTTCAATGAGGAGGTCGTGTACACGGATTCACAGTGCTGGGCAGACGGAACTACTCTGTTTGTGGCGGCAAATGGGAATATCTACCCGTGTGTTGAAGTGTTCTCGAAAAGGCCTGAGCTTGCTTTGGGAAATATCAGGAATTGTAACCTCGATCGCATCTGTGAGTATATTGCTTCCAGGAGCAAGAATGACCTCTTGTGTTCGTATATGACGAAGATGAGTGCATCGGTAACGGCAATGCAGAATGTGTATCATGCATGTCCCCTTGCTCCATCGATCGATGAAGAAATTGGCGATCTCAAGGAACTATATACGAGACTAGACAGCCTCTTTGCAAATATAGAATTCTTCTGCAGATATTGTGAATTTCCCGCGTGCATGGGAAATCTGTGGTTACTCAAAGAGGAGGCTGATACACTGTACAATAGAGGAGTACCGATCGTTGAGATCAATGGCATCGACCTGATCCACGTGTATGGAGAGAGCTCTGATGGCTCTGTGAATGTGTCTCTGGATCACCCTCAATGTATCGAATTCGATCAGAATACGAGAACTTGCGCCATCTATGAACAGCGACCCCTTATATGCCGGTTTTATCCGGTGGGGCTAGAAACAACATCAGACGGAGATGTTGTGTGGGGGTTGCATACAGACTGCTTGTTCTACAGGGAGCTTGAACAAATGGAGATAGTTTCTCCCTTCACAGAAAGAGCCAGCAAGCTCATTGATGGTATTGATCCACATCTTTTGGAGGAGATTGTAGGAATATACAAAAAGATACACGAGCTATACATGTTTCCGCATGGAGAAAATAAGTATGTAATACTGAAATGTGCAGAAGGCGATGGTTGTAGGAAGGACGGCAGATGACGTTGATTTCACACTGGGACTGGATAGATGAGTCTACAGTAAAGAGATCAAGAGGTGAGGTCTTCTTTCATATCTATGCTACTCATCGAACTGGAATTTGCCAGTGCGTTACAACTCTGTAAACCTTTGCCAAATCTAATCCACAAAATCTAATCCATATCGAAATGTTTATAAAGGAGTTCCTCCCTAAAGAGGCGGTGCTGTATATGATCCCACTACTTTGATTGATGCAAAGGCAATTCCCCCCCTCCTAAGAGGGATCCTTCTAGATTATTTTAGGTGATTTCATGATTAAAGAATTTGAGATTAAAGACGCTCAAAAACTTGCTGACATGTTCAATGCAAGTGATGAGGGCTGGCCAGGTGGATTTACCCACGGCATGCCCATAACTGCAGAAATGGTAGTAGAAGAAAGGAAGAAAGAAAATACTATCTCTACGTTGGTAGCTTGGGATAGGGATGAAATTGTTGGCATTGTAGAACTGACAGAATTCTGGAGAGATACAAATATTCTGTATGTAGCTTTCTTGAATGTTGTTCCCTCACATCAGGGGAAGGGGTACGGCAGGGATTTGTTGAAGACCTGTGTACAGAAATCTACTGAATCGAAGTGCAACCGATTGGATGTACACACCTGGTCTGGCAATATGAAAGCTGTCCCCGTGTACAAGAAAACTGGATTTTTCTGGGTTCCCAAAACGCTGGTCCACATGAAAAACTTCATCCCACTCATCATGAACGTGGAGGCAGCAAAGCCATACTTTGAGAAGCACGATTGGTATCAAACCTTCAAGAGAGAAATAAGGGTAGAAGAAGACGATCTTGAGGGTGTTTTTCCGTACTTCTGGGAAGAAGATGATGACATCCTTTCTGTGGTCATTGATGCAGAGTCAGGAGGTATTGCAGAGTTTGAGAACAGCTCTTTTTCAGTATCGCAGAAAGCAGGAGACGCATTCGCAGGAAACCCAGCAAAATTGGAGTGGAAACTGAAGAATAAGACAGATACTCCACTAAAGGTTAACTTGGTATCTAGAGGAGAAAAGGGAATTCAAATTGAGAAAAGAGAATCTCTTATCCTGGAAGAGGAGTATGAAACTACAGGAGAAGCTTTCGTCGATCCAGATATTGAGATCAGGGGGAAGGAAGAACCTCCCCACATGGTTACAACTGATATAGTCATTGAGGGTGTCTCACTCTCGCTTGTTTCAGGATTGCGAGTGAAGCGTCCTATTGAAGTTTCTTCTTATCCTGAACATCTATTTCTGCCAAGAGGAAAACATGAGATTCCAATAATCTTAAAGAATAACCAGAAAAAGAGGGTTGAAAGTGTTATTACCTGTCAGAATACAGGAGAAACCCACACCTTTTCCATTGAACCAGAGTACACAGAAGCAGTCCAGTTTACCATTGATGCGGCTGAAGAGGGCGATCTCCAGTTCGTCATCGATGGCATTCCCTTTATCTACACTCTTCCCGTTCGGGTACTGGAAGGTGCCAATGTCATGCAGAAAGAGAAAGAAGTCATCTTGGAGAATTCCCATTTCCGTTTGGTCGTCTCCCTGCTAGGAGGAGAAACGTCCATACTTGACAAGAGAACAGGAGAATTCCTTTCAAAATATATGACCGAGGCCCTGGGCCCACCTTTCTGGCCATCAGAGCTCATCAAGACCATATACACTGTGAAGACAGAACAGTATTTCGGAAAAGCTACAGCAGAATTTGTTACAGAATCGAAAAAGTACAATCTGAGAATTACTCGCAGAATTGAAATAGATTCAAGCCAGGTCGTTAAAATACGGTTTGATATTATTCCCCAGAAAGATGTCCATGTGCACTTGAGTGGGGAACGATTGATGGACGGAGGTATTCTCACTCTTCCCTTGAAGACAGGTATCATTTCTGAGCCTGCTGTAGAAGGAGACTTTCCCGCTAGACATGGAGATATACCCAAGGATCCGTCTGAATACAGGGAGCAGTGGATGTGCTACGAGCGGGATGGTTCTGCCTTCGGTCTGGTCTGGGAGGAGTGCACTGAGGTGGAGCCTCGAGATGAGAGTTTCTTGAACATTTCCATGAACTGCCGGAATCTGCGGCCTCTGTACTTGTATTTGGGCAGCGGAACCTGGAAGGATGTGAGAGCACTCTGGTCACAAATATGTGGAAAAGAGCTATCAGAGGAGGAGCCCCTGCCGATCTGGGATGTTCGCCCTTCAGCACTCTTGTGCGTAGATGATGAAATCACACAGGAGTTTACCCTTGAAACCTCCAGAGGAAGGCCAATGAAAGGGCATATGGATGGAAAACAATTCGAAGTGAAAAAAGGGAATCCATTCACCTTTCAGAAAAAATTTGAGATTCCAGAATGTGGTGTAACCTGGAAGTATCTGGAGATGGAAACTGATCTCTTCCACAAGAAAATACCTGTGCCAATACTGCGCGTGGGAAAGAGAGGAGAAGTCTCTATTTCTGAGAAAAATATCATTGAAATCAAGAATGGGCTATACATTACCAGGGTTGCATCCCACTTCTGTGGGTCTGTCATCTTTTTTGGGAGAGAAGTGAACAACCTTCTCACATCCTACCCAGAACCCACGCAATTGGGTTGGTTCAGACCCTGGTTTGGCGGAATACATCCACTACTATTCATAGATGAAGAGAAGTTTCCTGGCTGGATGCACAAGGAAGCCTTCACACACAGAATTGTCAGCACTGAAAAGTGCAACATCCCCTGGAAAGGCGTCAAAGTCATCTGCACATCAAATGAGGTCAAGGGGATCCAGCTCGAAACACAATATCTGACCACTGCCTTCAGCAATCTCCTCGTAATAGAGCATGCTCTGGTAAACCTGACTTCAGCTCCCTTTACCGTGTATACAGGAGTCTCTTTCTATTTACAGCCTGAAGGTTCTCTCGAGGAAGCCACTCTCTACTACGAGCAGAATGGTCTCCAGGAGCGGAGGCGCACATCCTATGGAGGCTGGACTCGCTGCAGAGACTGGGCAGCAGTAAAAGGAAAAACTACTTTCCTGACACTCATAGCTGACTCTATCGTTGTGGCAGACATGGGAAAGGAGGGAGCACATCTCTACTCCATTACCAAATCAAAGATACCGCCTTTCAGTACTGTGCAGTACGTATCCTACCTTGTGGCAGCAGATTCTCTGGAACAGTCCCAGAACTATAAATTCCTGAGGGGAGTCCCATGGAAGTAGCTGATGCAATCGCAGCAAAAGGGATTGTCAAAGTATTCAAGAAAAAAGCCAGGCGAAAGCACGTCATTGGACCCAGAATTGGAAGAGATGAGCTCATATATGCTGTAGACGATGTCACTCTAAACATTAGAAAAGGAGAGCTCTTTGGGTTATTAGGACCAAATGGAGCTGGGAAGACCACCCTCGTCAAATGTCTTTCCACCCTGTTGCTCCCGAATAAGGGGACAGCCCTCATCAATGGACATGACATTGTTGAAGATCCCATAGCTGCGAGAGAGTCTATCGGGATCACGACTGGAGGAGAGAGAACGTTATACTGGAAACTGTCAGGAAGGGACAATTTACGTTATTTTGCTGCCCTGTACGGATTGTCATCTGATGAAGCTAACTACCGAATCGATTACCTAATGGGAATCATGGGACTGGAGAACAGGCAGCATGAGCGCATTGAGAAATATTCCACTGGTATGCGCCAGAAAGTGTCTATATGCAGGGCTCTAATCCACGATCCACCAGTACTACTGTTAGACGAGCCCACTTTAGGGTTGGACCCTTCTTTTTCCCGGTTCATTCGTTCTTTCATCAAGAAAGACCTGAATCAAAAGCAGGGGAAGACCATACTACTGACCACCCACTACATGGATGAAGCAGATCAATTGTGCGACCGTATTGCTATCATGAACGAGGGAAAAATCGTGGCAGTAGATACACCGGAGAATCTGAAGAAAAGCATTCCCCATGACGAGATCCTGGAGGTCAAGTGTATGGGAACTGCAAATTTCGAGGGAATCGGCCAGAGAGTGTATTCCCAATCAGGAGATGGCATGCAGACCTACCGAATCCATGCAGAAAATGTGGAGGAGATCATGTCAGAGGTGATAAAGGCAGCAGATTCTGCCAAGATCCTCTCGATGAACGTGACCAAGCCCACTTTGGAGGATGTATTCATCCATCTGACAGGGGCAAGGCTGACAGGTGAATCATATGAGGAATGATCTCTTTCTGATTAGAGAGGAAATCAAGAAAAATCTCAAAATTCTATTGTGCTACCCGGTGGAAATCGTATTCTGGGCCATCTTCCCCGTGTTGTGGGTTATTCCCTTCATTTTTCAGGGAGAAGCCCTGGTGGGCGGGATCACCAGTGCAGAGTTTGGTGAACTGGCAGGGACAGATCGATTCATACCCTTCGTGTTGATTGGTGCCATCATATCTACGTATCTGTTTTCATCACTGTATGGCATGGGAGGGAGCATACGGATGGAATCCTACTGGGGTACGCTGGAGTACATTCTGGGAAGTCCTGCTCGAAAGATCTCCATATTGATGGGGAAAGCACTGAGCGAGTCCATATCCTCTACCCTGTTTGTGATGACCCAGGTTCTCATCTGTGTTTTTGGCTTTGGGCTCAAATTGACTGTTGGAAAGATTCTGCCCATACTCCTCGTCATGTTGCTACTCGTGGCAGGATTGTACGGCATGGCAATTGCTCTGGCTGGAGTCACACTTCAAATTAAGGAGAGCAGATCACTCGTGCACACAATCGAGTATTTGTTCTATCTATTTTCGCCCATCAGGTATCCTGTAGGAATCCATCCAGTAATTGCCATGGTCTCAATAATCATTCCTCTCACATATGCGCTGATTGCAGTCCGAGGTGTCTGGCTGCTAAACCAATCCATGTCTGTACTGTGGGGGAATGTGGCAATTCTGGCAATACTGGATATTCTGTTCATCACATTCGGGTACTCAATCTTCTACTTCATGGAGAAAAGGGTGAGGAAAAGTGGAACTGTTGCCCAATATTAACCAGATAAGACGGTATCTGAGAGCCATAAATGCTGAAAACATAAAAGAATGGAAGATCGAATTGACCTACAGAGTAGATTTCATCAGAGGAATGCTGGAACCTTTAATCTTTGTGTTTCCTTACGTATTGTTTGCAATGGCTTTGATGGGTGGGAGGTCCTCCTCTGTTCTGGAAGGGTTGACAGGTGTTTCTGATGGGGTCACGTATACGATAATTGGATACATTTTCATGGGTTTTCTGAATACTGCAGTGTGGGGCATGGGATTTGCATTGAGAAAGGAACAGTGGTATGGTACCCTCGAATCGATCTTTGTGATGCCTGTTCCCCGATGGGTGTACGTGATGGGGATGGCACTGCATTCCACTGTGCACCAGGGTATCATACTGTTTTTCCAGATCACAGTCGTTTACGTACTGTTTGGAGTCATCCTGAACGTGCAGGGTGTGCTGCCTGTTCTCATTTTCATAGCACTGATGCTGATCTCATTGATGGGGTTGGGATTGATGGTTTCTGGGTTGGCTTTAATCTTTAAGGAAGGCTGGATTGTCTCAGAGGTCTTGTACTCGTTGATCACCATAGTGACGCCTATTGCATATCCTCTGGCTGTACTGCCACCTTTGTTACAGAAGTTGTCACGGACGATGCCTACTACATATGCTATTACAGGGATCAGACACTTTCTGATTGCAGAGAACATGGAGTTTGCTCTCTGGGATGCATATTCTCGGTTGATTATCATTGGTGTATGCTGGGTGTTGACAGGGCTGTTAATATTTCATATTGTGGACAGAAAGGTGAGGAGAGAAGGAACACTGGGTGAATACTGATTGACCTCTACGACATTGAAGATCCCATATGGCCTGGTCAGGTTATGGTAGAACTGAACATTGCACTCTGTGAGAAATTATGTCCAATTGTCTGCGAGTACAAGTGGGTTATCCAGGGTCCATACCCAAGAGATCCATCGTACTTCACGATTGAAGTCACTGACA
>CAZFAR010000010.1:0-19536 GCA_964516825.1 uncultured Thermococci archaeon | reverse complement strand
GTTCTGATGTACATGGAAAAGATTGCTGAAATGCTTTGACAGAAAAGTGTTACACGTGTAACAATCGAATTCTCCACCACATCTATTATGTGATTCTGAAAACAACTACCCCTGAACAAGAATACAGCTTGTCAAATCGTCCAAATCGAGAAGGATCATGGGGAACCCAGGAGGCATCATCATAAAAATAAGCAGGTTCGTACTCGTATGCAAAGGGTTCATCAAAATTCACTATCCAATAGATCTTTCGATGAGATAAGGGATAGATAAAGGTGTAGTAGTGGTCATAGACGTAAAATAGGGAGTCTAGAGTGGAATCCTGTATCCATTCATTGGCTCTCAAGTTCTGTTCACCAGTTGCAGGCCAGAAATGAGGGGGGTAACCAATGAAAAGAATCAGAAGTATGGCAACAAAAAAGGGCTTCCGCACATAGTCTCTTGTTTTCAATAGTCCAAGAGAGACCAGAACAGAACAGGGGAATACAAAGAATCCTAAGAATCGATGGCTGGAAAACTGTACAGGAATCAAGTATTGAGACAAAATGAAGAGAACAGTACTCCAACTGATCAAGAAAACGTAATGTTCTTTCCTTTCCTTTAAAAGGACAAAGAATCCTATCATTGAAAAGATTGTAAAAAGAGGAGAAATCATTTCTATATAGGGGTTAAGAAAAGTCTCAGGAAGCTCATTAAAGACCATTTCTGCTTCCAATGTGGTCGTTAGATCCGGCATGGGCTGGAGTGCCCACCATGGCGCAGATACTGCTAAAGCAATTACTGACACCCAGAAGAAAGAGATAGAATACTTTACACTTTTCTGCTGAACAGAAAAGACCAGAGCGATGGCAAGAAGAGTTGTGACAGCAGCAAAGGCAGAAAGATGATGAATGAGTGCAAGTGCTCCCAATAAAATGCCTGAAGCTGTAACATTCTTCTTGTAAAATAAATAGGGAATCAAAGGATATAAGAAGATTGAAAGAGCTTCGGCAGTGATTTCAGTCGTCATGATCATGTGCGGAACAAAGACTGCAGTTAGAAATGCTGAAAGGAACGCCTCTTCTCTTTTCATCAATGAGGCCACCACAATATATAGGGAGAGAACAGAGCCTGTTCCCACTAGTATGAAGAATGCTTTCAGAAGAGTGAAAGGCATATCAGGAAAAGGCTGGGAAAGAAGAGCACCAATACAGTGGGACCCAAGAGGATACATCCTGGCAGTAACTCGCATTTCAGGTTCCATCCACGGAAGGTAGCGAGGAAGAGCATTGGTTTGGCGAATGTAGTGCATGAAAGACAGATGCCTCCATGCATCCTGGCCTTCGGGCAGTGCATCAAGAAGGGTGGAAGAACGTAAGAGGAATCCGTAACCAAGAATCAGAAATAGGAGGATCACTTCCCATTTATGAGGAGGGATCAGTTTTCTGGGTCTCTTGATGAGCAGGAATGCAGAAAGCAGAACAACGCTGCAGCCAACAGACATGTACGATACATTCCATAATATATCCAGCACTGGACAGACCAAAGCCAGGAAGGCAATACCAAAGGCTGTACTGTATATAAATGCTTCAAGAATGTTTTTTGAAGAAACGAAGATGTTCTGCAATACAAATCCTGGCCAGAACAAAAGAAAAACAAGAAAGAATAATATCTGTACAGCATCTACACATTCTGTGAGCATAGAGTGTCAATAAGAGAAGGCAATTTAAACGTTTTGTTTACAATTGAGAAATTAATCATCTTCCCACATTCTTCAGTTTTGCAAACAGTGCACAAATAATAAGGAAAAGACACGAAAACGTCACTATATAAACGTAATACTGCAGTGCAGACACGTTCTCTGCAGATGCTACATTGATCCTGCGAATCCTGTCCACATTTACAGGCTGTGTAGCTTTGTGAATGTTTTCTGAATCCTCTGATAGCACTACTGCTTCTTCTTTCTCTTCTTCAATAACAATTCTTATCAAAAATGTCTTTTCATAGCTCCTCTCAAATCGATCCCTGTACCTCACGTGGACGGATCCCTGATACTGACCCGGTTCTCCGTACACGATGATTTCCCTTGAACTGGAACTTAGTACAACGCCGATGTAATGCTCATACTGCAGCGTGAGATCGCACTCAATTTCAAACTGGAAGTCAAGTGCTGTCTCATCTGAATTTCTGAAAGTGATCACAATTTTGTTCTCCGCCACAGTCAGAACATTGGTTTCCAAGCTGATCTGGGGCTCTCCATTTCTGATAGTGATCTCAAAAGTCTTCCTGTCTGAAATCTGCTGGCATATTCCACCCTGGCATATCTTGGAGGTTGCCGCATACCTGTAGGACACAGTAACTGGATACACTCCATTGTCAAGCTTCTTGCACTGGAACTTGAATTCTACAGTCCTGTCACCAGTTAGTATGCTCTCGATGGTAGCAGTCTTGGTAAAGAAGAGAACGTCACTACTCCTGACTTCTACAGTGACATCTTCCACTAGCTGTCCTGAACTATTGGTAAGAATTAGATACATGACTCCTCGATCACCCCCTTCATAGGTTTTCTTGTCAAAAGAAGCTCTTACTGTCAGAATTTCTTCTGCATGGACTGGTACCAGGAGTGAAAGCAGGAGTATTATGAGGAACAGCCGTCTCATACCATGTCTTGTGATACTGTGTTTAAAAGACTTTTGGTTTTAAGTGAAAGACCTAATGGAGCTTTCACATATCAAATATTTCAAAAATATGAGTAAAGCATGGATCGTCCCAAACACGTGCTCTCATAAGCTTCTTGTGAAGGGGAAATTTTGACAGAGCCTACATTGACAAGAAAGTTGAGTACACAGACTCATTCTTACATACTCTGAGACTGAAACTCGAAACTCGGAAAGACGGCCTGTTACACGTGTAACAATCTGAGATAAACACCAACATTCGTCTGCTTTCAACCTGGCAACCGAAAGGTTTATATAGGTTTCCACTACTATATATGCGTAAATGAAAGGGTCGTCACAAAACGTTGGATTTTCAAGTAGTGTACTTTGTCATCGGATTCACCCTCATCGTTAGGTGACACTATGCTGCGTGAGAAAGTATGTCCTGAATGCAAGAGCAAGAGTCTTGTTCAGGACTATGATAGGGCCGAGATAGTGTGTAGTAATTGCGGATTGGTGATCGAGGAAGGAATACTCGATATGGGCCCTGAATGGCGAGCCTTTGATTCCGAACAGAGAGATGAAAGGGAGCGGACTGGTGCTCCCATGACTTATATGATTCATGACAAGGGTCTCTCCACAGAAATCGACTGGAGAAACAAGGATATACACGGCAGAGACCTATCTCCACGGAGAAGAGCGCAGGTATACCGTATGCGGAAGTGGCAGAGCAGGATGAAGGTCTCTTCATCTGCTGCCCGGAATTTGGCCTTTGCGCTGACCGAGATCGTGCGTTTATCCTCGCATCTGAAGCTGCCCAAGAATATCCGGGAAGCTGCTGCAGTCCTGTACAGAAGGTGCCTGGAAGAGGACTTGATCAGGGGAAGATCCATAGAGGGAATGGCCTCAGCATGCCTGTATGCTGCCTGCCGCCAATGCAGGGTACCCCGAACACTGGATGAAATCAGTGAGCATGCTAGAGTGGAAAAGAAAGAGATCGCTAAGGACTACAGGTACATAATGAGAGAACTGGGTTTCAATCTGCCTCCCACTAATCCCATGGACTACCTGCCTCGGTTTGCATCCCAGCTGGGAGTTTCTCCAGCAGTCCAGAGGAAGGCTACAGAGATTCTACAGGAAGCAATCAAGAGAGAGCTGCTGTCAGGGAGGAGCCCCAAGGGGATTGCGGCAGCCTCACTGTACATTGCCTCCATCTTGGAGGATGAAAGGAAAACGCAGAGAGAAGTCTCAGATGTGGCCAATGTCACGGAGGTCACCATCCGTAATAGATACAAGGAGCTCCAGGACGAACTGGGGCTGCAAGTAGAAATCTAACCTTTTTTTCTTTTTTCAGATTTGCTTCAATAGTTCTGCTCAGATAGAGTTTTGACTTTCCAGTATTTCTTTGTAGTATTTCTCGTATTCAGGAACAACGATCTCAGAACTGAAGAATTTTTCTACCTTTTCCCGTGCCCTTCTTCCAATTTCCTTCTTCAAAGATTCATCTCTCAGTAGCTCTACTGCATATTCTGCCATCTTCTCCGTGTCCCTCAATTCGCAGAGAAATCCATTCTCCTCATGGTCGATCACCTCTGGTAGCCCTCCCACATTGGATGCGATCACAGGCACAGAAGAAGCCATGGCCTCCAATGCAGCCAGTCCAAAACTTTCCAGTTCACTTGGCAGCAGAAATATATCTGTTCTAGCCAGGATATCCTCTACAGCTCTTATATTTCCAAAAAAAGTAGTCCTATCCTCTAAATTGCATTTTCTGACCAGTTCTTCAGCTAGAGGGATCTCTGGGCCATCCCCTACTAGATACAGCTTTGCAGGTACTAGAGCAGATATCTTGCAAAAGATGTCAATAACATCTGGAATTCGCTTCAGCTCTCTGAAATTGGAAACGTGGGTTATGATGTTCCCTTCGTGAGGTTCTGTCCTGTACCGTGAGCAGTCTACGAAGTTGTAGATCACTCTGATGTCTTTCTCGATAGAAAATTCCTGTACAGTCAGATTCTTCAAGAAATTGGAGACTGCAGTCACTCCATCTGACTGCTCGATAGAAAACTTGGTGACACTCTTGTAGGAAGGATCCAGTCCTACCAGCTGGACATCAGTCCCGTGTAAAGTTGTAACTACCTTGATCCTGTTCTGCAATAGATTTTTGGCTAGATAGGCAGAAGTGGAATGAGGTATAGCGTAATGAACATGCAGCAGTTCAAGATCCTCTTCTTGTACTACTTCAAGCATTTTGGAAGCCAGAGCCAGCGTATAGGGGGGAAACTTGAACAGGGGATATGCCAGCACAGATACTTTGTGGAATGGAATGTCACTTCCCTCTAATCGGAAGGGCTGCGCATAGCAGATGAAATGAACATCATGTTTTCTGGCCAGTTCACGACCCAATTCAGATGCTAGAACACCGCTCCCGCCAAAGGTAGGATAGCATGTAATGCCTATTCTCATGGGTTAACGAGATCACTCAATCTTAAAAATCCTTCTACCAGAAAAGGTTCACCATATCTGACTTTGATTAATGATCCATAGTACAGTGCCTTGGCAGTCACATGGGGGATGTAATCTCTTAGATACGGAAAATCAGATTCAAACTGGGAGCAATAACAGGATAAGACCTCAATCTTCTTGTCGAAGGATCCGGTGATATCTACAATGAAGGTAGGATCAAAAGGCGTGTTCAAAAGATAGTAGTACAGTGAATCAACGTAATGGGGTTCTCCTCTTTTTTTCAGTCGAGCGTACAGGAGTGCATGCTTCACAATGAAGGAACATGCTGCATGATCAGGGTGGCGATCCTTTGAGTAGGGAGCCAGGACCACTCTGGGCGTGTACTTCTGGATGACATCTGCGACCTTCAATCGGGTCTCGTAAGAATCGGTAAGGGCACAGTCCTGAAATCTCAGATTTTCTCTCACATCTAGGTCCAGAAGTTCAGCCGCCTTTCTAGATTCAGAAATCCGGGTTTCACCAGTGGCAGTGCTGCTCATCTCTCCTGCAGTCAAATCTACGATACCCGTCGTATACCTCTTTTTTTTCATTTCCAGCAAGAATCCCGCAGCTCCCAATTCAGCATCATCAGGATGAGGAGAAAATACGAGAATATCCATCTAATCACCTGGATAGATCAATCGATGTTCCCCAGGCTGAGCATCATAAAATGTCTTGTACATGTTGTCAAGCAGGTCTCGGTACCGAATGAGATACTGAAAGATGTTCAGTACTCTCTCCTGCAGCACTTGATTGGGGAATATATTGAGTGATGCTTTTCTAATCTGCTCTAATACAGTGCGGTTCTGATTTTTCAATGAAGCAGCAGTCTTTTCTTCGAGCGTCTTTAGCTCGGAAGTAATATGAGTCCTCATGGCAGCCCCTGTTTTCTTCAGATTTACATCAATAGATGTCACGTACTCCTCCAGTTCTTCTATTATATCCAGTATTCTCTCTTTTCTTCTGGTAAAGAACTCCTGTATGTCTTCTCTTACCAGTGCTTTTGCTAACCGATCAGGTTCAATCAAGTCTGGTACATCAATGCTGTACTTTCTCAGCACTTTCTCTACTTTTTTCTCCACAAGGGTTGCTCCAAAACGAGGGACAATGTACGGCTCTTCAATCGCGAAGAAGTCGTAGACCTTTCTCATTTGGGCAAAGTAAGATATCTCACCTGGTCCTGCACAGTATGCCAGAGTGGAAAACAGAAAATCCTGAACCAGAGGTCTGGATATGACAGTGGATGTAAAGAGATCAGGATGCTCATCCAAGAGGGTTAGAAGTTCTTTTTCAGTATATATTTCATTATTCACATGGAATTTTCCGTTATAGGTAACATTATTCCTGATATTGTCTTCCATTATGTAAAAACTGCAGCTATCAGAAGATTTGTAGAGCTGTCTCTTGTAGCCAGTTTCCTCCAGAGAGGTTCCTGCATCATTGACCAGAGCTGAAGCTGTTACGGGATGCTCTATCAACTTCTCGTAGACAGGTACTGCCAACTCGGCAAAAAGGTGAGGTTCCACCAGGATTAACCCATGCTCTGAAAAAAGGGTGGACAAAATCTGCGAGAACATCCCAGAAAAGGACTGAGAGCATAGTTCAACAATTTGTAAGACATCCTCACGAAATGAAGTAGAAGGTGTTAATCTCTCTAAATGGCTGATCACGCCATGAACATCTTCTTTCTTGAGGATGATCTTTGAGAAAGGCTTCTGCTCCAGTTCTAATGAGATCTTCTCCAGCCCGGAATTGACGACCCAGAGATGGTTCACCTCTTGTACATCATCATCTTCTGATGCATTCCAGAATACTGGAACTGCATCCAATTTCTCTGCCAGGACAACTGTTGTCAAAGCCTTGTAGATGACAAACAGAGGACCTGTCAAGAGACAGGGCTGCTGCCCAGTGACTACGGTGGGTCTTTCCTTCAAATGTTCAATATTCTCAAAAACTCGAGAATCTGCCTTTATTTTTCTGTTGTAGGATTCGACCCGATCCAGGATATCATCAGAAATTCTAACTTTTCTTGATTTTATTTTTCTGTAATCCTTGGCAAAATATGAGGCAACCCTGGAAAAATCAGTAAAATAATCCAGGGGCAGTCCTTTCAGGTAGTATACAGGGTCAAGTGATAACATAATTCGATTCTTCAGCTTCCTTGAAGATTGCGTCAAAAATGTACTGTTTTACTGTTCTTGCAGTGGATTCATCCTTAATAAGTATTCCAACGTAGTGCCTTTCTGTCGGTGTCAGGGGTTCTCTTATGGCAAAGACCACTTCTTTCTCATCTATGATCATGAACCTGGCTTCCCCAGCGAATTCGTGGAGTTTCACAATAGCTCCAAGCCTTGACAACTGCCTTATAATGTCTCTTGATTCATCTCCATACTTCCCTACGATCTTGATTCTTACACCTTTGTTTATCAAGGCATACATGACTTCCAATGTTTCATCATCTGCCCAGGTAAATGATCTCGTGATGATATCTATCTCTTCAGAAGCTCTCTTCATGAAATCCCGGGTCATCCGGGGAAGGCTTTTGAAGCTCTTTCTGTTGACAATGAGATCTGCCATGCGAGTCAGTACTGTTAGAGGTTTATATGTGTTTTGCATTTTCGTGTAGGTGTTCGCCTGTATGCTGAGCTGAAATAATGGTCTTTGTGTCTGATCCATTGAGTGTTACACGTGTAACAGTGAACATTCGCTTATAGCCCTTTTCTAGAAATATTCTGTGACATTCAACTTTGAAGAAATAGATTTGCCAAAAAAATGGGGTCGCTAAAAGGAGTTTTCTCTACCTTCCGGCACGACCCCAAAACGGATGAGAGACTAAGGTCTGTCTTGGGCATTTTCTTTTTAGATCTTTGCCTTTATATACTTTTCGTTTAAGAGGTTGTAAAGCTTTTGATGCATGATGGTTGAGATCGGATCGACATTGTCATGTTACACGTGTAACAAAGGATGCTTCCGGAACTGTTGATGGGTAGATGGGTGGCAAATTATTTATAAGGCAGGATTGATTTTCTTCAATGAACAGAATCTTCCTTATCACCAAGGGAAATCATGGGAAGAAAGTTCAAGAAACTATACAGAAATATGGAGAAAAAAATGTCCTTGATCAAATCTGGAAAGTCAGGGAGGATCTGCCTTCTATCGTTGAAAAAGATGATATTTCTTTGCCAGATTTTGACTCCTGTGACCTCATCCTCTCCTATGCTTTGCATCCAGATATCAATTTACTGGTGATAGATGCATTGAAATCTTCGGAGAAAGTGCTATTAATGCCTTACGAGAAAGCTCCTTTACGTCCAGGATACTACAGATATGATGCATTTCTGGTAGGGATTCTGAAGCCGTGCTGTGTGGTTCCTCCTTTCAAAAACAGGATTCTGTCTGCATTTCAGGAAGAGTTTGGAACCCCTTCCTTTGCGATACAGACTGAAAATACAAAAATAACTAACGTTACAGTGGAGAGACATACCCGATGTGGGGCAGCAGACTTCATTGCAGAGAATCTGGTGGAAGTCTCTGTTGAAGAGGCACATCTGAAGGCAGGTCTTCTGGCTCAATACTATTGCCAGTCTTCTAAAGGGCCTTCTGGGTCTATTCATGATGCAGGAATGGTTCATGCAGAAGCAGTAAGAAGAGCCTTACACCCTGAAAAAGGGTTGATGTAATGAAGAGAGAGAGACATACCCAATATAACTGATTATGACACCTACTATCACTGCTACAATGGCCTTGATTCTTTCGTTTCCTGGAATATTTATGATTCTGGTTATTGCAGGCACGAAAAATGCTATAATCCCTATGAGCGCCAACAGGATTCCAATTCCAAACACAATTATCATCATGGTATCACTTGGTGCAGTGTCCTTCTTCACCTTAAGTACTTTGCTGGATAAAAGGAGTTGAATTTTGGGCAAGAACCATCACATCAAAGAGACCATTATGGAGACAATACAGAAAATCTTTTTATTCCTTCTTACCTTCTATCATAGGTGACAGCATGAGAATCGTTTTTCTTGGTCCACCAGGAAGCGGTAAAGGAACACAAGCCCAAAAACTAGCCCAGAAGATAGGTGTTCCCCAGATATCCACTGGGGATCTGCTCAGAGAAGCGGCCCAGAAAGGTACACCAACAGGGAAAAAGGCCAAGTCTTACATGGAAAAGGGAGAACTAGTTCCGGATAGTGTAGTCATAGAGGTAGTGCATGAACGCATCAGGAACGGAAGTGACTTCATCTTGGATGGGTTTCCCAGGAACGTGCATCAGGCTGAAAAGCTGGATGAGGTACTATCCCTGTTGAATCTGCCCCTTGATTGTGTGGTTAACGTTGATGTTCCTCTTGAAAAGCTGATAGAAAGACTTTCAGGAAGGCTTACCTGTAGAGCATGTAACGCTATCTACCATGTAGTGTACAATCCTCCTGAAAGGGAAGGAATCTGCACTGTATGTGGGTGTGAGCTCTACCAGAGATCAGATGACACAAAAGCTGCCATTACACAGCGATTTGAAACATACATGAAACAGACAGAACCCTTAATCCAATATTATCGGGAGAAAGGGATACTAATAACTATTGATGGAACAAAATCGATCAAAAAAATAGCTGAAGACATTGAAAAGAGAGTCATGTAAATGGAATTCAAGGAAACAACTTTAGAACAAAGAAGAGAGTACTACACTCGTGAATGGAATATTAAGAACCTTCCTTCCTTTATTGGGAAGTATCTACCTCATCTGGAATTTGCTTTTGATAACGATGGATCTGGTCCTAACGATAGATACAATGCCTTCTCCACTGCAGAAGAATTGAGCAGAAAGCTCAGGAAACAGCTTCCTTACGCAGCATACTCCAGTGTATCTCACTACCGGGTCCCCTCAAGGAGAGAAGAGTGGCTGAGAGCAGAACTGGTATTTGACATCGATGCGAGAGACCTTCCTGTGAGGAGCTGTGCATGCCAGCCGGGAGACGTTTGTGAGACATGTTTGGAAGATGCAAAGGACGTGGCTCTCACGCTGATTGAAACCCTGAAAGCTGATTTCGGCATGGGGCACCTGTTTCTTGTCTACTCTGGCAGAGGATATCATGTACGCTGTTCTGATGAAAATGCCATGGCTATTGAGAACAGGGGGAACATCTTTGACTATGTGACAGGTTCCAAGGTCCCTCAGGATCTTTTCATGATCAAAGGGTATTCTGCAGCTTTCAGAAGAATGACTGCCTTGACCCTTTCCAAAGTGAAAGAAGTAGCAGTGAGGGGGGGATCAAACATTCTCAAGAATAGAGAATCTATTGTTGATGCACTTCTCACAAGAGACAGGGTCAGGCTTGATGAGATAATAAAGAAAAAGGCTTTGGAAAATCTTTTGCAGGAAGTATCTCTGCTGAATGCAGAATCTGTTGACGGGAAATGCACGATTGATATCAAGAGAATATTGAGACTACCCACCTCATTGCACTCCAAAGTTTCCATGATCTGCACAGTAGTTGAGAACTGGGAGAAATTCGATCCATTACGAGATGCTGTACCCCAGTTTCTGAAAGAGCATCCTGAGAAAAACAAGGTTTGAGAAGTATTGGAGTGAGAATTAAAAGCTTCTGCATCTCTCATAAGTAAATCCATTGTCTTTACTCTAAAGACTGGATTGAAAAAGATAAAAGGAAAAAATTCATTATGCTTGCTCTTATTCGAGACCTGGAAACATCAAGCTACCACTTGAAGCAACGCACGTGGAATCCAAATAGTCCTCAACTGCTGGGTTCATTTCTTTTCCACCTCCTATATATTTTTTGATGATTTCCATTATTTCTTGGAGTTAATAAACTTTTCGATTCATACAATTCCTTTTAAGCGTTTTCGACCTAAGAGAGACATCTATTGAATGTAACAAAGAATATTAACTGTTAATTTCCATTTCTCTATGAGATGTGTCTCCAATATCATTCCGATAGAATGTTAAAGCAAGGGTTCAAAAATGTCTGGCTGCTCGCCAACTTCCACAGGTTACAGAGGATCCGGGTGGACCATGCAGTAGGGATCAGGTTCCTCGAAGGCGCCTGTAGTCTGATAAGCAGCAGCAATGCATCCTCCACCGCATACAGAAACATACTTGCATTCTTTGCATTTTCCCTTGGAGATTGCTGCATTTCGGGCTCTTCTTAATACAGAAGAATTCTCCCATATCTCTTTGAATCCCTTTTCAAAGACAGATTCGCCTTTTACTGGAAGGTAGGGGCAGGGTGAAACGGTGCCTTCAGCAGTTATGTGGCACAGTTGGATCCCTGCAGGGCATCTTGCTCCTTCAATTTCTGAGAAGTTGAAGGCTTCTTCTATCTCGAAATGAAGTCCTTTTCCATCATATTCATCACGTCTTTGTCCATATTTCAGAAGGATTGGCACCAATGTTTTCATATCTGGTAGTAATCCATCTCCTGGGCATCGCGGTATATACCTGCGGACATGAGCAAGAGGTATCCCCTTCCGGAGTGCCCAGTCGAAAAATTGTGAAAGCTCCTGCACATTTCGATTGACTACGATGAAGGAGACAAAGGTTCTCACCTTGTGGCTGTTCAGGATGTCAATGGCACCAAACAGCTTTTCAAAGGAGCCTGGTATCCCAGTAATGGAATCATGCGTTTGAGGTGTGATCCCAAATAGGGGGAGATCGCATGCGCCCAGACCTGCTCTGGCTAAGGTTTCAGCTATCTCATCTGTTACTAACAACCCATTGGTGTGGACCAGACTCCAGATAGGCTTTCCCCTGATGTGCTCCAGCAGTTCGTACAGTCCCTGATACAGTAGTGGTTCCCCTCCTGTAAAATACACCTTGAAAACGCGTTCCTGTACTAACTGGTCCAGAACTTTCTTGGCATTGTCCACAGGCATTTCCACCTTCTCTTTCTTGACCAAGCAATGACTGCATTCAATGTTACAGTCTCGCGTCACTTCCATGTATACTGTTAGAGGTGCTCTCATTCTGACTCCTCCATAAAACACTGGTAGTCTGAAGCATATAAATCTCCTGTCTTGGCGTGGATTGCTGCCCTGCATCCTCCTCCGCACTGGTACAGATAGGTGCAGTTGCGGCATTTCCCATGAATCCTTTCCAGTGACCTGAATTCTGCCAAAACAGTGGAGTTCTCCCAGATATCAGCAAAGTCTTTGTCTGGTACCTTCCCACAGTAGAAAACAGGATCCTCAAACATGGGACAGGGAACTACTTCACCATTAGCCTTTATTCCTGCTATCGTTCTGCCTGCCTGGCATCCTACCCACTGATGGGGGTTCTCTTTCCCATGGAGCAGGAAACCAAATGCTTCATCTGCCACAGCAATGATCTTCCCTTCATACCTGTACACCTCCTCAAGGGCTTTCTTGTACTCTGAAGGTGTCAAATCCAGGGAAGACATGTTCTTACCTCTTCCCGCATGGATTAATCGGTAGACCCTGATGGTGAAGGCTCCCAGAGATTCTGCAAACGCTATCAATTCTCTTACTTGTGTGAAATTCTTTCTGTAGATCACAGATGTGACCCCAAAGGGTATTTTTGCTTCTTTCAAAATTCTACAAGCTTCTACCAGCTTCTTGAATGCTCCTTTTCTTCCTCTCAGGTAATCGTGTGCTTCTTCCAGCCCATCCAGGCTAAGTTGAACCAGTCCTATGCCAGTGGATTTCAGGTTCCTGGCAGTGTCTTCAGTTATGAGCAGCCCATTGGAGGCTACATCTACTGAAAAATACTTGGTAGCATAAGTGAGCAATTCATGAAGATCTTCCCGCAGCAGTGGTTCCCCTCCTGAAAAGGAGAGTCTGAATACCTTTGCCTTCCTTAGCTGATCCATGATGGCTCTGGCCTCCTCAGTAGAGGGCTCTACTGTACTGCCGTGTTCAGCTTCAACGTAGCAGTGCCTGCACATCAAATTGCATCGATTGGTGACGTCCCATATAATGGAATTCGGTGCTGATAAATAGGTTTTACTCATGTTCATTCCTCCAACAATACGGATCCTTAACAGTGATATCACCATATTTTCCGTAAGCAGCTGCAGGACAGCCTCCCTTGCAGAAATCGGCTATCTCACATGCACATGTTCTTTCGATTTTCCTGAACTCTTCAAACTTCTGAGAGCGCCACACCTCATCAAAGTCAGAACCTAAGAGGTTTCCCATACAGAACTCGTCATAGACCAGGAAGACACACGGATATACATTCCCTCTGAAGTCTACAGCACATTCTGTCCGTCCTGCAGGACAGCCAAACCAGGAAAGTCCATACTCATGAATTTTTTCTCCCAGAAAACTCATGCATTCGTCAGGGACTATCGTGATCTTGTCTCTGAGCCTTTTCCGCTGTTCCAGTACAGAGAGTATGAAGGATTTTGTCTGTTCTGGTGTGAGAACTTCCAGATCCAGATCCTCTCCCCTCCCCATCAGGATGAGACGGCTTGTTCTCATCTCACTCACTCCCAACTGCATCAAGAAATCCACAAACTCTGGAATTTCCTGGTAGTTCCTTTGGGTTATCAATGTATTGACCACGACAGGAACATTTTCTTTCAGCAAATACTGTACAGCGCGGACTGTCTTATCAAAACAGCCTTTAACACCTCTCTGGTACTCGTGGGATTCTTTCAATCCATCTATGCTGATCTGAATTGAATTGATGCCGTAATCCTTTATTTTTCTGGCAATTCTCTCTGTAATCAGAGTGCCATTCGTTATTAGCTGGATAGATTTTCCCCTCTTCTTCAGTTTCTGGACGATATTCCAGATTTCTGGCTCCATCAAAGGTTCGCCCCCACTTAAACTCACGAAGAAAACACCTGAATTGGAAAGCTTTTCTGCAATCGTATGCAGGTGAGAAGATGAGAGTCCTTCCACTTCCAGCCTGGATGAGTTATAGCAGTGCCTGCAATCAAGATTACATCTCATGGTCAGATCCCAGGTCACCCTGAAGGGGGCACTCAATGTCATGATATCATCTCACTCTTCATTCTCATTCCCACTTTTTCTCTTTTCTCCTTTCATGTCTCCTCTGCTGTTCCTCTCTCTGCATATTTTCGGCCTACTGGACAGCCTGGATCATATTCGAGTGTTCCGGTAGCATGGTATGCAGCTGCCCTGCATCCTCCACACAGAGAAAGATCAGGACAGTTCTGGCACTCTCTTAATCCTTTGCGAAATTCTTCCAGGAAATCCCATGTCTTCCATATGGTTCGTACATCCTGGTCCCAGATACGGGGAGCATCAATAGATTCTGCTATCCTCTTCGAAGCAAAATGGGGACATGGCACCACATATCCATCGCAGGTGATCACTGCTGAGGTTTTTCCTCCAACACATCCCTGAAACCTGCCTAAATTTATCCTTTTGATGTACGGTGTTTGCTTGAGGAATGTGTAGCAATTAGTGGGACCGATTGGTCTCCCCTTTTCTGCCAGTGCCAGAATTCTCGAGAGAACGTTCATGCACTGCTCTGGGTTCAGATATTCAGTACTGTGGATGTATCTGAGAACTCTGTGGGCCCTTACAGGAAAGGCTGAAACAATATCGGAAATTTCTTCCAAATACTGCAGACTTGAAGGCGACATCACAGTCCCGACATGGGTGTCAATTCCCAGATCGCAGAAGGTCTTGATAGCTTCGAGCACCCTTTGAAAGCTTCCTTTCCCCCTGAGTCTATCATGATACTCCTCTGGTCCATCCACAGGAAAGTGTATCATGCTGAGATCAGCCTTCTTCAAAGCTTGAGCTGCAGATATATCTTCTCCTCCTGATACAATAGCTGTGGCCATGGGCTTGCTCCTGAAGTGAGAAACCAATGCTGCAATCCCTTCCCAAAGCAATGGTTCCCCACCATCTATTAGCACGATGAACACTTTTGCATTCCACAGCATATCAGCTATGGATTTAGCCTCCTTCAACGAGAGAGAACTTCCGTCAGGAGGAGCATAACAGTCCAGATCGCATCCTCTGCATTTCCTGGACACCTGCAAATACGCATAGGTAGGGCCTGAAAACCTCATCTAGTGCCACCTGATTAATTTTCTCTCATCCATGTCCTTCAAAAATGCTTCAACTGCTCCTCTAATCTCCTTTTTATCTTCTCCCTCGCTTTCTGCCAGTTTCTCCGCAATGGCATCCACGTCAGTTTTCCCATCACACAAATTCCAGATATTATATCCATCTTCGTTCAGCTTGTGCATTCGTCCGGCCTGGGGATCAAAGATGATAGCACCGAATTCTTCCTCACGGCAAATCACATCATCGCGCCTTTCAGGAATCATTCAATCACCTTTTACTATCCTGGGGCAGCAGAATGAAAAGCATTCCAACGGTAGCCAAGACTATTGCAGCACACACGAAGAACGGTATCCGCATCCCCACAATTCCTCCGAGGGCGGCCCCTACCAGGGGTCCAACAATCATGCCAAGACTGCCTACTGATGTGATGGCTCCACTCGCAGTCCCTCTCTGTTCTGGCTTCAAGACATCGCCAATGAGACCATAGGCAACTGTTGCATAGGGGGCAGCTCCAATACCCACGAGCAAGTACATGAGAAAGAACATCACGTAGTTAACTGATAATCCTGCTACGAAGACACCTATCACGTAGATGAACAATGGATACACCAGAAGATTTTTCCTGCCAAGCCGATCAGATAGTGTTCCTGCCACAAACTGAGAGAATGCATAGAGTATACCCATGCAAAGACTGAGGAGTCCCAGAAGCGTGTAGCTCATGCCCAGTTCATCTACTGCAAAAATGGACATGATAGGTGTCAGCACCCCATTTGCAAAATACAGCATACCAAACATTAAGAGAACGACCAGGAAGGCTCTGCTACCGACGAGCTCCCGCGTGGGCAGCCTCATTTTTGTTACAGAAAACCCGGTCCCCATGTCTCTGATGGCAAGCATCAAAAAGAAGGCTGCTCCAACAGAACAGATTGCAGCAATGTAGAACAGTGTAGTGAAGCTTCCTGTACGGTCTCTCAGGACACCGCCAATGGTAGGTGCTGCCATGCCAGCAATTGTGATGAAGAAAGTAAATGTACCTAACGTCTGTCCTCGGTTCTTTTCTGTGGTCTTGTCCATCACAAACGCTCGGGCTACAGGGAAAATGAATCCCATGACAGCGCCCTGCGCAATTCTCAAAAGGAAAAGCTGTGTCTTGGTCTGGGTAAGCGTGTAAGAGAAAACTATGGCAGCAAGAACGAGTAGGGAAACAGTGATCACATTTCTTCCTAATCGATCCGAGATATATCCTGCCGGAATGGAAACGAGTGCAGTAGATGCAAAGAAAGCTGTAAAGAAAATTCCAATCTCTTCCACTGGTACTCCAAAATCTTTCAGAAAGAGAGCGAAAAAGGCACTGTAGATTGTGTCACCAAAGGCTACCAGCGCCATGACAACGGTGAATAGCAAAAGAAGCATTTCAACTCGGAAGACATCTTTGACAGTCCTCTTCAGTCTTCTCATCCCCTCTTTTGGAATTCGCATGAGTCCTAATTCTTCCTTGACTTCTTTTTTTCTTTCAGACACCATGGTAAACCCTTCCTTATTCCTGTGCAAATTCAGAGAAAGGAGCTCATAAGGATCTTCCTTTTGCGTTGAGAACTAAGAATCGTAATCCACCACATGCAGTCCTCAACTCAGGGAAGTTCCACCTTTTTCTTCACCTCCTTTCTTTGGTATTCACCTTTTTCCTCCACTTTCCTTATAAATCTTTCGAATGTGCAGGGTTTCCCAGTTGCCCCTCACTTTTGTTACACGTGTAACAATCTAATGAACTGTCTTCTTACACACAAAAGAAGCAATCAATTCGAGCGTGAAGCATTCGAGCCTGACAGCCCATCCTGAAAAGTTGAATCTACAGAAGAGTTTTCTCCACTCTCACATGTTTCTGAGCTTCTGTGAATCCCAGTTCTTTGAGCAGCATTCTCTCCGGTGTATTATCCTCCATGACCATGTGGTCCAGTATGTACCGGGTATTCCATCTTCTCATCTCTTCTATCATCTTCACGTAAAGGGCAGTCCCTATTCCCATGCCTCTGAAGCTCCGCAAAACACCGTTGTTGATAATCTTGCCCACTACCTGATCCTTACCCAGAAGCTTCTGAAAGGAAACCAATCCACCAATGAACCCTGCAGGGACAGTATCCACCTCTGCAAAGATCCATATACCGATCATGTGCCTTTTTCCTTCATAGATGGCCGAATGAAGCTGATCCCTGAACAGTGGCGACATATTGGGAACTTCTACACTTATCTCATTTATCAAATTCATGTAGGTCTCCATATCATCTTCTAAATTCTTGGAAACTCTCAGACTCACTTTTTTCTGGGACTGCTCATAGTAAGAGAGAATCACCTCATCCAGGGGGAGTTTGGTTTCTCTTATGAATGTATCCTCTTTATATACTTCTCTGTATCCGCATTTCCTGAATAGATCCGTGAATCGTGAAGTGCTGTCAGGTATTCTCGACATGATCTGTCTTCCCCCTCCTTCCCTGAACATTCCTTCACATCTTTTAATGATCTCTTCCTCTATTTTCCCCCTGTATTCCTCAACAATCCACATATCAAGCCAGTGTTTGTCGCCATAGGAACCTGTACCAGTCCCCTTGCCCATCTGAATGGTCAGACCAGCTGCAATGTCTCCATCGAATCTTATCAGCAAATGATTCTTGATGATTCCAGGAGGGACGGGTTTCTCAAGATCTATTCGGGAAACTGGCTCCACAATACCGCCATGTTCCCATGCCCTGTTGCAGTATTCCTCAAATGTACTTACCTCCTCTGGCGAAACCTCCTGTATCAGCATCATTCCACCTTCTCATTCATGTATTCAGTTTCTGGTATCTCCAGGACTACGTGAGAGGAATTTTCTGGAATTTCCTGCTCATCGAGGAAGAAAGCAAACAGGAAAATATCTTTCCCATCAGTGGTATGCTTTCTCAGACATCCCTCGTAGACGTATCCCAGATAATTCAGAAGGGACACCATCATGGGGTTTTTTCCAATGACAGAATCAGTTACCTTGTTCCTGCCCTCTGCCTTGAACACTTTGAGAGCAGCAATATACAGGTTTGTCCCAATTTCCTGTCCTCTCACATTCTTATCCACAACGATTACTCCATTCTTCCCAATAATTTTTGAAGGCCTGTGAAGAATGTGAGCTCCGATTGTTTTCCCTTCAATGCAGGCACTCAATATGGATATCTTTCCTCTCTTATTCGCATTGAGAGCGTTTCTAATCTCTTTTTCTCTTTTCTCGTAGCGCGATTCCGAAAATATACGGAGTATATCATCGAAGTCGCTGTAGGTGCTTGGCTTGATAACCACTTGCATTCTTTCACCTCTTCTTCTTCCCTCTTTTGCGAAAGAGTATAAAAAGATTGTGGAATACAGATTTAAAAATGGTCGGGCTGTATCTCAAAAGTGTTACACGTGTAACATTGCTAGATTCTTCTCTGATACTATCTTTTTTCTTATCTTTATGGCTCTAGAGGCCAATTTCAGATCAATCAATCATAAGTCCGTTTCAAAACCCTTAGAGCTCTCAACGTTATCCATTTTGAGGGTTTCCCTTTCTCCTCAATATCTACCCACATTTTTCCATTGAAGGTGTTTTCCAGGTTCCATCTTCCATTTCTGTCCTGTTTAGAAAGAACTAGATCAAGTGCCTTCTCCATTCGCTCATCTCTTGCTCCCAGTTTCGTGAGGACATCCAGAACTTCCAGAGCATCTGACTGGTAAAACAGAGGAAAACCAAATCGCTTCCATCCGAATTTTTCCTTTCTTTCGCCCTTTTCATCCTTCAGATACGCAAAAATCTCATTTTCTAGGTAGATTTCTACTTCTTCATTGATGATCTTTTGAATATCAGGCCCCCTTTCTGGTTCTGGGATCATGGAAAAGGCAATCAATGGTTTTGCTCCTCCCATGTAGCAGTTTTCCGGGAGCATTTTCTCTCTGTCAATAGGGTAACTGTCACAAGCCCATCCATTGTCATGGGTTCTCACCAGAAATTCGATTGTCTTCTGTGTTCTCTCGTCATGAAGGTATCCAAAATGGATGAGGGCTTTCAGAATATTCCCTGTTAAACATGCCCCATAGGTGAGAGTGCTCTTTCTTCCCCGTTCTGTCCTTAAGAATCTGAAGCTGAAATGCCCAGAATAGTACTGATAATGTGCAAATAGGACTTCCACAGCTCTCTTCATTTCTTCACACAGAGATGTCCCCAGTTCTGACAGAATAAGCAGTTGATGGTACGTGGCTTTGTACTTGGGCAGGTACGGGGTGGCTGAATCTTCCCAGTGGCCCCCACGTTTCTGTTTTGAGAGAATCTTGGTCACGATGTCTGAGCCTGATAGGGCAGCTCTCG
>CAZFAR010000009.1:0-19868 GCA_964516825.1 uncultured Thermococci archaeon | reverse complement strand
AATGAATAAGCTGAAAGGATGGCCGTTTGAACCTCTTGGAGATCCCATTGATAGTCCCAAGCCAAACGGTTGGTGAATCTTTTAATCTATGATACCGATATGAGGTTCTTTCTGGATCCAGGCTGAAGCTGTCCAGAATGAAACTATACGTACCATTTTTTCTCTTCTTTTGCCTTTTCTTTTACCTTTTCTCATTATCTGTGATACATCTTACCCATCGCATGAATCAATTCTTATATTTCACCTGAATGCTTTGCAGATAACAGATAACTGTACACAAATACTCCATTTATGACATAAGCTTCATTCATTACATAAAGAGTTTAGTAAGATAAGAACAGGAAAAAACAAAAAAAGAAAGAATGGATTACATCTTCGCGAATTGAAAGCAGTATTACAGCTTCTGTACGTCTACTGCTCGCGGTCCTCTGTCTGAATCTTCTTTGTCAAATTCAACTGGATCTCCCTCATCGAGGAATACTCCCATGGGCAGGGCACTCTGGTGGACAAAGATATCTTTTCCGTCTTCGCCTTGGATGAATCCATACCCTTTTCGGGCGTTGAACCATTGTACAGTTCCTTTCAATTATCTCATCTCCTCAGACTGATGTCTGAATTCTTTTACAAAAAAACTACAACAGAAAAGTTCTGAAATCCGAATAATCGAGATTGTGAACCCTTTGTTTACAGTCCTTTGTATGAGGTGTTGTGTATTGAATGCTTATAAAGGTTACTATTTGCAGTCATAGATTACCAAAGCGACCTTTTCAAAGAAGTGAAAGGACTTTGTATGGGAAAGAGAAGAGGTACTGGACCATTAATGGATTCAAGTCTGAATTGGGTTTCAACCACGTCTTACGGAGGATCCAAAGATTCTTATATTATTCTTTCTTCAGGTAACTCATGAAAAAACTGATTATCAGTTTGATGATATCCCTGTCAGTGTTTCTGATTGTAGGCTTTGGATTGAGATGCTTTCCTCTTGGATGCATTTGGTCTGACTGGAAGGAACTTTCGAAAGTGTTCTTGTATGTTTTTGTACCTGTCTTTGTTCTAAGTTTGATTGTATTAAGGGTGTCTGAATGGAAAAAGCAAGAATGAAAAAGAAAGTAGTAAGAGAAGCTGCATGGGAAGGCGGAGTCATTGGCATGACATCAGTCTTTTTTCCTTTCATGGCAGGAGTGATGGACAAGATTTTTGGATTTTCACACCTGAATGCAACATGGTGGTTGATGGTATTGCCTGGTGCAATCCTCTTTGCCATTGGGGTGATACCATTTGTGCTGTCCATTAGAGTAGTGATGGGATCAGATGAATTGGTCACTGACGGCATATATGCTCATACTCGCCATCCCCATTACCTGTCCAATATACTCTGGGGCTTTTCGTGTGCATTCCTTTTTGGTTCATGGTGGTCGCTCTTCATAGTGTTTGTGTCACTACCATTCATCTACTTGTTGATTAGGAGAGAAGAAGCAAGATTGCTGCGTATATATGGGAAAGAATATGAACAGTATAAACGAGAGGTGCCTATGATTCTGCCAAAGATAAGATGATAGCACTGTTCCAATACTGTTAGTTGAAATGAGATAATTTCCTACTGATGGAAAGTCTCTGAGCTGTAAGATTGAGACTTCATGAAATTTTTGCACATGAAAAAGACAAAAGAATCTTGGCAATCCGAAAAGTGTTACACGTGTAACATGTAGGTGGGAAAGGTGAACCCATAGCCATTTAAATGCTTCAAACAATACTACTCTGATGAGTGATGTCATAGTCGTAGGCGGAGGTCCTGCAGGTACCATGGCTGCAAAGGCTGTTGCAGAAAAAGGATTTTCCACAACCGTGTATGAGAAAGGTCCTCTAAAAAAAGAAAAGCCCTGTGGTGGAGGAGTTTCGGATCGTGTCGAAAAAGAATTCCATTTAAACCCTGAAGATGAATTCTGGGATCGACTCTGTAAGGGGATTTTTCTGTGCTCTCCTCAAAATAAGACTGTAGTCCTGATCGATAAGAGAGGTGGAAAAGGCTATCTCGTAATGAGGGAGAGATTTGATTATTATCTAGTGGAAAAAGCCCGAAAAGCAGGAGTAAAATTCGTGGAGAATTCTTATGTGGAACCATTTCTAAAAAATGGGAAGGTAAGAGGTGTCAAAATCAGAGAAGAGATAGTAGAGTCCGATATCGTTATTGCCTGTGACGGAACACCCTCTTCTTTTGGACGGAAGTTGGGCATGTATCGTGGGAGTGAATACAATCAGGCTGTCACCTACCAGTACCAAATGAAAATGGATGACAGAGAAATCGATGAAAGAATTGGAAACAACATGGAAATCTACTTTGGTCACTGCTGGATACCATACGGGTACACCTGGATCTTTCCCAAAAAGGATATTGTCACTGTAGGCTGTGGAACCTGGCTTTATGCATTAAGAAGAAATAGAATAAATGTGAAAGCATGTCTGGATAGATTCATTACAGAGCATCCAGTAGCTTCTTGGAAGCTGGAGAATGCTGAAATCCTGTATCCCCAATCTGCTATGATTGGATTTTCCGGTATTGCTCACCCTTTGTACCAGGATAACTTCATGATTGCTGGAGATGCAGCAGGGTTTGTCTCCGTCCCTACGGGGGAGGGAATCTACTACTCGATGATGTCGGGGAAGATTGCAGGAGAAGTGGCTGCAGAAGCACTCGCTCTGAAGGACACGTCCTCCAGGGTTTTGAAGGAGTATGAGAGGAGGACAGATAGAAAGATGGGTTCAGACATGAAATGGGGATACTGGTTGAGGAGACTGGTGATGGATAAAGAAAAGAATCAGGAACAGCTGGTGAGAGCTTCTCTCAAAGATGAATGGATCTATGACATGACAGGGCGATTGATTTCTGGGGAAATTGGATACAGCCAGTTTTTGATGAACTATCTTCTGAGACCTGACAAGCTCTTCAAGCTACTTTTGGGTTGAGTCGGTTCATGAATATTGAGAGACTCATCAATTGCCCTATCAAGGTCAATTTCCTGATATTTCACAATGCCTGCAGTTCTTTCTGTAAATCCTTCAGGAGCCAAAATGAGCTGAGCTCCGTTTCTATTCACACGGAATATGGTATCAGGTGGGAAATCCTCGATTATTTCTTTCGGAATATGCAGACCAGTCTCGTCAGCTTTTATACAAAGTTCCATGATCACTTTTCTTCTTTGACTTTAAATACTTATGGAGAACTCTGTGCTGTCAGTCAAGCAACGGAATTGTTGATCAGGTACAGAAATCAGGTATGAATGAGCATGTACTCTTTAGCAAGCTTTCCCAATTGGCGGGCCTGTTCTTCTGAGAGATGAACAGCAAGCATTTCCTCTTCTATGTCCCCATATTTCTCTGTAAGCCTCTTTTTTCTCTCTTCTGTCCAGGTTGCCTCGATAAATGCCATATCTGCTCCAGAAACGAGCTCCCTTAAAGAATCACACATGCAGGAATCTCCTGTAACTGCAAAGATCTGATCTTTCACAATAATACGATACCCTGCAGCAGGAATTTTTGGCATGATTCCCTGAGCTGTCGACCCTGCATGGGAGACAAAAAAGGGCTGAATCGACACAGTATCAAACTGGTAGATTTTTCTGTCTTCAACCTGAATCACTTCGATCTCGAAAGGAATAGTATTTTCATAGCATTTTGTAAATCCCCTGACGACAGAATCCACTTCCAGAGCTCCAGGATGCAGAATTCTTAACGTTTTTTTACGTCCAATCATTCGCATGTACCCAAGGAGAGAATGCAGCCCCCCCATGTGATCGTAATGACCATGAGTAATCGCAATGATATCCATATCTTCAAAATTGTACTCTCTCGCACACAGATCTCTCAACGTACCATCTCCTACGTCTACTAATACAGTGTCCAGAAGAATCTGGGTAGCCATACCTGCCCTCGAGTATAAAACCTGATTCATGAGCATTCTCTACAGGAACTCATTTAAGGTTAGCGTTTTTTGTTACACGTGTAACATGGGGCCTGGAATCAACTCCTATCTCTTGGACTTTGTCCTGTATCACGACCAATTTCGTCAACTGCAATCCCTCTCTTTTGAAGCTCTCGCAGATACGGGTTGATACCTACCATGTCTGAAGCAATGTGTCCTGAAATAATCAGATTTCCCTTTCCATAGTCCTGTAACTTCTTCAGTTCAGCAGGATTGATATGGATGTAGATCACTGTCCCTATACCGTGATCGAAGTATGCCCCTGCTACAGAGTATCCACCATTAGTGCCAGCACCATGAGCTACCACTACCTTTCCCGCCCTGTTCTTGAGACTACCCAGAGGCACCATGATTTCAGTGGAAGCAGTCTTGAATTCATCTAGAGTCAGCAGAGCATCAACTACATCTTCAACTGTTGATTCCTCATCAGTAGATTTCCGTATTGTATCATCCATGATCTTCCGTCCCAATTCATCCAATGGATTGTGAACATTTAAATACGGCATCTTTAAAGCTTCAGCCACAGAGGGTGCGTGGTACAGATTTTTCGCCTGGCTGGTTATGTGTGTAGCTTCCACGAGGGGTCTTACAGCTTCTTCTGCCACTTCTTCCGGGATACCTGCCTTCAC
Source organism: uncultured Thermococci archaeon (assembly GCA_964516825.1). Taxonomy (GTDB): domain Archaea; phylum Methanobacteriota_B; class Thermococci; order Methanofastidiosales; family SZ-28-30; genus SZ-28-30. The sequence goes on along the minus strand of CAZFAR010000009.1, from coordinate 15,260 downwards.
CAGCTGATCCTTATGCTTCCACAGCACTTTAGAATAGTTCAGAAATGCTCTTCCACCCTGGGGATGGTGAGCAAGACAGCACTCGTACCCCATGTTGTGGGCTAAAAGCAATTCAGGCACTCCCAAATCAATACCAAACAGCACTTTCTTGATATTTTCACCCTCAACATAGATGGCAGAATCTCCAGGAATTTCCTTGAATCCCACCATGTCAAGAGCGATCTGCATCAGTTCTTGGGTATTCATGATCATTCCTCCTTTTTGATAAATCCTTTCTCATACAAAGACTCGATTATGGGCGGTATCTGTTCTTCAGCTTCTTTCTCATCTATTCCAAATTTCTCTACCACCTTCTTGAGAACATCTTCCACTGTGGAGTCCTCACACAGCTTCCACACATAGAAACTGCTCTCATTCAATACAAGTTTCTGACCATTCTTCCTGTTGATCAGCAAATAGCAATTCTCTTCTTCCCTCTGAATAATTCTGGGAACGTGTCGGACATGCATGCATGAGGTATGAAAAACACTTTATAAGCATTTTTCTTCAGAATTTCATTCTTCTGCTGTTCTCATCTGTTACACGTGTAACATCTGCTTGGTTTTCTACAGTTAAATAGTAAAAGCTGCGTAAGTTACACTCTGACCTTCTTCCACTTTCCCTTCTTGAACTGGTATACGTAAAGCCCTCCCCTCACGAACGTGTCAAGAGTCATTGCAGTCCATGCTCCTACAGCTCCCCATCCCACCACTACTCCCAGAAAATAAGCCAAAGGAATGCGGAACAGCCACAATCCAAAAATAGAAATGTACAATGGAGACCGCGTATCCCCAGCCCCCTGCAAACCACCCATCAAGGTGAATATGAGAGCCAGTGGCGGCTCCGAGACAGCAACAATTCGCAGATACCATGCAGCCAGATCCACTACCTCAGTATCTGAAACAAAGATGTGTGCCATTGCCTTAGGAAAAGCAATCATGAATCCACCCATGATGCCCATGAATAATGCACATAGTTTGGCTGATTCCCATCCACTTTCTTCAGCCTTTTTCAGATTTCCTGCTCCCAAATTCTGACCCACCAAAGTCGTGGCAGCCACTGCAAATCCAAATCCTGGCATGTAAGATAGCGATTCCACCCGCAGCCCGATCTGATGTGCAGCCAGTGCAGTTGTCCCAAAGCTTGTTATAATAGATACGTAAAAGATCATGGATCCAGACATGATGACACGCTGAATGCTGGCAGGGATTCCTATTCGCATAATACGTTTCATCATCTCTTTATCAAGAGAAATATCATCTCTCGAGATGCGTAACACGAATCTCCCACTGAAGAAAATGATGAAATAGGTGACAGACGCCCATACAAAGGCTACTGCTGTGGCAATTCCTGCTCCCTTGACACCGAGAGCAGGAAATCCCAGTTTTCCAAAAATGAGAATGTAGTTCAGTACCACGTTAATCAGATTCATGATTACTCCCACCTTCATAGGGGTCCTGGTGTCACCAGCTCCCCGCAGGGCACCTTCTGCAGTGAATATCAGGAAAATGGAGGGTGTACTCAAAAATACGGTACGGATGTAGGTCCCTCCTAGCTCAGCTATTTCAATTGTTGCCCCAATAACGAGTAAAGCTTTTTCAGCAAACATTATCCAGAATACAGTCATAATGGAGGACAAAAGCAAGACCAGGATCAGAGACTGCATCAGTACGTGTTCTGCATCTTTTTTCTGTTTTGCGCCTATGAATCGGGCTACCAAAGCAGTGGTGCCCACAGAGACTGATACCATTAAGGCATTGGAAAACCACAGCATCTGCCCTCCCAGGCCTACTGATGCTACAGCTGCTGCTCCGAGTCTCCCCACCATGACCAAGTCAACGATTGAGACAAAGGTTTGCAGCAGATTTCCTATGATGGCAGGCCACGCCAATTCTAGTATAGTTCTGCGCATTGGTTTCCACTACGGAGGGTCTTTTTATGGTTTTGCTTCTTAAGGTTGTGCAACTATCAGTATTTTCCTACTTCGTTGTACACACGTATAACAAAGAGTGATCAGCACCCTCAGGAGAAACCCTCTTATACTCATTGTGGTGAATCCCTGCATGGAAAAATTCCATCTCGACAACCGTGATCCCTGTGCATACCTTCAGATTATGGCAGGTCTCTTCGTTTTTGCTGTAGGTATTGTCTTTCTTCTCAAGTCCGATCTGGGAATGGGTCCCTGGGATGTATTCCATGTGGGAATTAAAGACCATGTTCCCCTGACTCTTGGAAGGGTGAACCAGATCGTTGGATTTACCGTAATTGTTGCTTCTTGCTTCCTCCACATCTATCCAGGTATAGGAACACTGCTCAACATGATATTTATTGGACTCTTCATTGACGCAATAAACCCGTATGTCCCTTTTGGAGACGATTACTTCTTTCAAACTGCTCTGTTGGCATGTGGTGTCATTCTCATTGGTATAGGGTCAGGACTGTACATCAATGCAAACCTGGGAGCAGGTCCAAGAGATAGTCTCATGCTGGGGTTGAGCAGGAAAACGGGAAAAAGCATACGACTTGTCCGCAATTCGATGGAAATAACGGTTTTAATTATTGGGTTCTTCTTAGGAGGCCCAGTAGGTGTGGGCACTGTCGCCTTTGCCGTGGCTATTGGACCTTCTGTGCATTTCTTTCTGAAAATCATATCAGAAAGGGGAAAGAGGAATGGAAATTTGAAGCAGAGAGATGGAAATAAATAATATTTTTGCCAATTCCTTTTCTGCCGAGTTTCTCGTCCCTGAAGATGAATTGAAGCAAGATATCGGTGATCTTCGGGTATTTGATCGGGAAATCATCTCAGAATTCTCGAACAGCTATGCTGTAAGCAAGCAGGTTATCATGTTACGTCTTCTATCGCTAGGATATATTTTGGAAAGACAATATGATGATTTCAGACAGAGTTTTGATGCTGAAAAATTGGAAAAGCTGGAACACGGTCGAAGGAATTGGGATAAAGTGTTCTTCAACCGCATTGGATATTTCGCGCAGCAGGAGGTAGGCAAGGCATATCATAAGGGTGAAATCTCATTCTCAGAGGTCATAGGGGTGTTTGATATAAAATCGAAGTATGCAGAGAAATTGGTGACATAGGAGACTAACATGGCAAGACAGAGAAGACTGAGCCCGGTATATTGCATAGATGCAAGTGCTTTGATAAATCTCAAGCCATACAGAAGAGATATATTCCCCACAATATGGAAGATGATCGAGGGAATGGCTGAGAATGGATTACTTATTTCTCATGTGGAAGTATACCGTGAGATAAGGGTTGGCAAAGATGAGATACTCAAATGGTGTAAGAAGAATAAGAGAATCTTCAAAGATATAGATGATTGTCAGAAAAGAAGATTTGGGATGGTAGGATCTAAATATGACAGACATTATTGGAATGTGGAAGTGAACAAGCCTGGTCCTTGGGCAGATCCTTAGATAATAGCATTAGCAATCTGTGAACATGGCGTTGTTGTTAAAGATGAATCAAATAAGCCAAATAGGATACCAGCCATTGCAAAGACGTTGGATATTAGTTCTTTGGGGCTGCTTGATTTCTTCAAAGCAATAGGCGTGAAATATTGAGATGTGACAGTGAATAAGTGAGCCCTGCCACTGCAAAATCTTCATGACAAGAAAACTACTTTTCGGAAAGAAATGATTCTTATTAATCTTGAATCTTTCCACCGCTCAATCATAAACTATTTAAAAGCGCACATGAAACAGCCTCATGCACATGAGATCTTTCCTCTATTCACACATTCCTTCGTTTTTGTTGCGTCCTCTCTACCACCTGTACGAGGAGCACTTGATTGATGAAATCAGGAAAAGGGAAATACCTCACCACATTGGAATTATCATGGATGGGAACAGGCGATTTGCCAGAGAAGCTGGAATATTCACCTTCGAGGGTCACCAAAAGGGAGCAGACAAACTGGAAGAGATTCTGGATTGGTGTCACGAAGTTTCTATCAAAGAGATCACTGTCTATGCATTTTCTACAGAAAACTTCAACAGGCCACAGGAAGAAGTAGGTACTCTCATGAGTCTGTTTGAAAAGAAGTTCTATGACATTGCCCAGGATGAAAGAGTACACAAGCACAGAATCAGAGTACGCGCATTGGGAAAGCTCGAATCGCTCCCTGAGAATGTGAGGAAGGCTATCAAAACTGCAGAGAATGCTACAGAAAACTATACCAATCATTACCTGAACGTGTGTATTGCATATGGGGGGAGATCTGAAATCATTGAAGCCTTCAAGAAAGTGGTACAGAAAATGGAGGAAGGGGAGCTTTCTTTGGAGAGCGTTACTGAAGAAACTATCAAGAATCACCTGTATCGAGCAGGGCCTGATCCGGATCTGATCATAAGAACAGGAGGGGAGGTCAGGTTGAGCAATTTTTTGCTGTTTCAGGCTGCATATTCTGAGCTCTTCTTTTGCGACATCTACTTCCCTGCTTTCAGGAGAGTGGATTTTCTGAGAGTTATCAGAGAATTCCAAAAAAGACAGAGAAGACTGGGAGCCTGATGACTGTTTTTCCAGAATAGCAATGTACTCTTTGTTACACGTGTAACATCTCCAGAGAAAGTCTCTTCTTGAAAGGACATAGTCTATTCTTGTGATAGATAGGCCATTGCCAATAATACAGAGCCGAAAGTTTTAAAAACATGGCATCAGAGGAACTTCTGAATAAATAGTCAATCCAGAGAGAGGAGAGAAATTGCGAGCCCTCGTAATTGTAAACCCTGCTGCAGGAAAAACCTGCAAATACTGGCCTGCCATAAGAGAAGTACTCGAACAGGGAGAGCACGAATTTGATGTTCAATTTACAGAGGGGCGCGGCGATGCCACCACCATAGCTAAAGAAGCGAAGAATTTTGATGTTGTCGTATCAGTAGGAGGAGATGGAACACTGAACGAAGTTGTCAATGGCATTTTTGGAAAAGACGTGGTTGTCTCAGTGGTTCCGACAGGAAATGGCAATGACTTTGCAAGATCAGCTGGACTTTTCACAGATTACATGGCTGCATCCCGCAATATCTTCTCAGAGAATATCAGAGAAATAGATGTAGGATCTCTCTCCTATGACAGGGGAAGCCGATATTTCATCGAAGTGGCAGGAGTGGGATTTGATGGTCTGATCTCCAAGACCACCAGCAGGATCGACAAACCAAAGCTTGGATCTATTCCGCACATTCTGGGAGCGCTGAGACATCTGACAGAATATAGAAGTGTGGAAGTTACTTTGACCATTGATGAGAAAACATTTGAGCAGGACCTGATCTTCGTCGATGTGGCCAATGGTAAGTACGTGGGCTGCGGCCTGCCTATCGCACCTCATGCAGAAGTGGATGACGGTCTCTTTGATGTGATTGTCATTGGCGACTTTGGGAAGATCGAATCATTGATCAGGCTACCCACGTTGTATCTGGGCACTCACATAAATGACCCGAGAGTAAGAGTCTTTAGAGGAAAGCACATAGAAGTGCATTCTGAAACCCCATTATCCATCCACGCAGAAGGTGAATATGTAGGCCAGACCCCTGCTGTCTTTGACATTCATGAGAAAGCTCTTAAAGTGCGTGCACCTTAGTACAGGAGCCGGGAAACGAGAAAGATACTCAGGGTAACATACATTCCCAATTTCAATGTTTTCTGCCACAGTGACACTTTTTCCACTTTTTTTAGCAGCATCTGCACCACTGCATATACCATTACAAGATTCACTGATGTGATCATTACAATATATGGTTCACCAAAGATGCCAGACATATAAGGGAGATACGAGAATCCTACAGCTAGCCCCAGAAAAAGACCAGCTACCCGGGCTGTTGCTTCTACTCCCAGAGTGACAGGCAGAGATGTGGAACCCCCAAGTCTGTCCCCTTCCACATCTTCAATATCTTTCAACATCTCCCTGGAGACTGTGCCAAAAAATGCAATCAAGGCCAGAATTGAGACCAGTTTGATAGATCCGGTAGCAATACCCCCATACAGGAGGGCTAACCCTGAAAGAACAGCTACTGCCAAATTCCCTATGAAGAGTTTTCGCTTCAATTTCCATGAATATATGATCAAAAGGAATAGAGCAGGGATACCTACAATGATGCACCAGACAGTGGTAAACATTGCACAGAACACAGCTGCCCCGAACAATCCTGCAGAGAAAAAGAGAGCACCTCTCCGGCTGATCTGTCCGCTGGGTATGGGTCTCTCAGGTCTATTCACTGAATCTATATCAAAATCAAAGTAGTCGTTGATAACCATCCCCCCTGCAGAGGCAAAGAATGTTCCTACAGAAGCAGCCAATACTGTTGTCAGAGGCATGTGCCAGCCTGCAGATATGACCCCGGATATGAATACTGCAAAAGCAGACATTACATCATTAATGGGACGGGTAAGTGCCAGTAACTCTTTTACCTGCATAGAGATATAATGAATCAATCCCTTTATTAGGTTTTGCCTTGATCCTTTCGCGTGGATCAATCCAAGAGGGAATTTCAGTGAGATTCGCAATAATGCTGAGGATCACTGCTATGAGCAATAGGGAGTATTCCTGTGGTAAGAGAGCTGCCTTCCAATCCACGGTCAACAATCAAATCATATCTTAATGATTTCGCTTTGTGGGTGAGACAGATATTCTCCTCTTTCTCCAACGAGGATGTCTTCTTCAAGTCCCAAATTGACCTTTCCAGATACAGATGGTTCTATTGTGAATACATTCCCTTTTCTCACACTCTTTCGTGCGTTCTTCTCGTATCTCTCCCATAAAGGACCCAAGATACATCCTCCGTCATGTACTTCTCTCCCTATCTGATGTCCCAATCCATGATTGTACTCAGGGTATCCATTCTCTGTCATGATGGCTCTTGCAACACTGTCTATTTCATACCCTTTCTTTCCTGGTCTTGTGGCCTTCACACTTGCATCCTGAGCCTTTCTGATAGTTTCGAAAGCTCTTACCAAATCTTCTGGCGGATTCTTCCCGTAGTAGAAGACTCTCTGCAGATCAGAACAGTATCCTTCATACTTGACTCCGAAATCCATGTGGATGGATTCATTTTTCTTCAACTTCCTGTGTGAGGATATCCTGTGCCCCAGCTCAGTTTCAAATCCAAAGGTGACAGCAGGATCTTCCCATGCAAGAGTGCATCCATTCCTGCGCGCTGAATCAGTCATCTTCCCAAGGAGCTGTGCTTCTGTTACACCTTCCTGAACGAAAGTGGGAACTTCTTCAAATATCTCTTCTGTTATTCTCACTGCTTCTCTTATTTTTTGTATCTCTTCAGGAGTCTTTACCGATCTCAACTCTTCCAGAAAGACTTCAGAGGACAGTATCTCTCCCTTGAAGTCAATTTCATGGAGAATCTCCTGGAATTTCAGGAACAATCCATAGGTCAGAGAATCTACTGTGTGATCAGTCTGTGAAAAGTCCATGTAGATTTCTCGAGGTGATATATCTTTAAGGACACGGGGGAGAACTTCTCTTATTCCCTTTCTATACGTGAGAACATCCATTCCTTCCACGTCCACTCTTTCCTTGTCATAGGATGCGACTACTGCTATTTTCTTTTTCTTTGCAAAAATAAAGGCAGATTCGCCTATGAACTCCTTTTCCAGCAAGAGTTCTACAGCTTTTTCTTTTCCTTCTCTTACCAGGATTATCCAGCAGTCTACATCCCTTTTCCTTAGAATGGCGAGAGCCTGTTCTACTTTTGATTTCATGCAGTCGTCTCACAGTATGAAGATAAAAGGTTTTTGAAAAGGATAAATCAATTTCATTGGATCTGAAGAAGAGAAAAGAAGACTGACATTGTCCAAGGAAAAACCATAATTACAGATAGCGGGGTGTGGATTTGAACCACAGACCTGCGGGTTATGAGCCCGCCGGGCACTCCTAGCTGCCCTACCCCGCTCCACTATGGTTATTTCTTGAACCCTTATAAACTTTACGAAGGGAAAGGGGTTGTCTGCAAAGAGGTATTCATTCGTCTCCCTGTAGGATTCAGCAGTTTTGAAGAGCATTTTTGTCAGATGAGAGGCCTTTTAATGACCCAGTTGTTACATGTGTAACAAGATGGGAACCCTTAGCGAAGATATTATAAACATGTATTGGCTATAGGTAATGTGGTTACATGATAACTGCTTTCGTGCTCCTTACAACAGCTCCTGGAAAAGAAGAAACGATTGCTGAAACCCTGAAAAAGAATGCTATGGTCAGGGAATGCAGTGTAGTCTACGGCGAGTATGATGTGCATCTGGAAGTGGAAGCAGGAGATCTTCATGTTCTTGATGAGTTCATATCTGAACTGCGAAAGATTAAAGGGGTCAGTCACACCATGACGCTGATTGCAGTAGGAGGACAGTAGAAAGTTACAAAAAGAGAAAATAAAGAGAACTACAGCTTCAGCGCTTTTTCCAGGCAGGCTAGTGTGGTAATGATATCTTTCTCCTGACAGTTTCCCATGTGACCAATTCTCATGATCTTTCCCTTGAGGTGAGCCTGGCCGCCTGCAATGATAATATTATACTTGTTCCGGAGAGTGTCCCTGATCTCTTTTTCTGATTTGTTTCGAGGAGCATTGAATGCAGTCACTGTCCGTGAGCAGATTTCCTCCGAACTGGGAAAGAGGTTCAATCCGAGGTCCTTAATTCCAGATCGCGTCATTTCCGCCAGACGCTTGTGGCGCTCTATCCTGTACTGCAGCCCTTCCTCAAAGAGGATGTCCAAAGCTTCCTTCAATGCGTAGGTCAATGTAATGGACTGAGTATAAGGTGCCAGGTACTTGTCTTCCTTGTACTTCTTCACGTTCAGATAGTAGCAGTACCCTGGTCTTTTGTTTATGACATCCCAGGCTTTCTGGCTCACCGAGAGAAAGGAGAGTCCGGGAGGAACTGCCAGACACTTCTGAGAGCCTGACACACACAGGTCTATGCCCCAATCATCTACAGGGATGTCATCTCCACCCATGGAGGAGATGCAGTCTACAATCAGCAGTGCATTACTGTCTTTGAGAATGTCTCCAATGGATTTCACATCATTCCGCACACCAGTAGAGGATTCATTGTGCACCATGGCAACTGCCTTAATATCTGATGTTAGCTTTTTTTTCACTTTTTCACAGTCTACGGGAGATCCCCACTCAAATTCCAGGGTTACAGGGATGCCTCCATGAGCTTCCACGATTTCCGAAAAGCGTTCTGAGAACTTTCCTGAAATTATGCACATGACTTTGTCACCAGGTCGCATGATGTTTGAAACTGCAGCATCCATAGAGGAAGTACCTGAGCCTGAGAAGATGAAGAGGTCATTTCCAGTCTGATACACCTTTTTCATCCGTTCTGCCTGTTCTATAAAGAGGTTGGCAAACCACTCTTCCCTGTGAGGCATCAGCGGTCTTGACATGGCGCGCAGCACTCGTGGATGGAGGAAGGTGGGTCCGGGAATCATTAATAGGAGATTCTCATTCATAGGGTGCAGTAATGATGAGCTCATAAAAAGGTTTGCTACTTGTTCGACTGTGGGCAGAGATGTTGTATTAGATACTCAGAGACTGTGTTCAATAGAAATGCTCTTGAAATGATTTCGGTTTGCACTCAATTTGCAGACCCAAATCTTAAGAGGAATGCTGCCAATTATAGTGTGTTACTGAATAGGCCTAAATTGACCTATGGAGGTGCACAAAATGGGTATTGAGGAAATCAAAGCAATAAGGAATGCGATAAAAGAAAAAGGATACGAATGGTCAGCAGGAAAGACGTCTCTGTCAGAACTACCAGAAGAAGAACAGAAGAAGTATCTCGGTCTCATCATAGAAAAAGACGAACTGGAGAGGATGAAGGCTGAAATGGCGGAAGGAGAAGCATGGGCTGCAAGCAAAGGAATTGCCTATATTTATCCTCCGAAATGGGACTGGAGAGATGTGCACGGAAGAGACTGGACCACATGCGTCAAGGATCAGGGGCGTTACCCTACATGCGTTGCCTTTGCTGTAGTAGCTGCTGTCGAGTCCAACCTTGAGATCTTTAGAAGAAATCCATACCTCGAGCCAGACCTTTCTGAAGCAGACCTCTTCCTCGGTGGGAAAGGAGACATCAAACGCGGATGGTACTATCCTCCAGCCCTCGACTATGCAAGAGACAGGGGTATACCTGATGAAGCCTGTCTTCCCTACAGTCGTATCAATCAGCCGTATAGTCCCTGTCCCGACAGAGATAAGAGAGTAGTAAAGATCCAGAAATGGGGCGAGCTATACAGTGCATCGAAAGCTAAGGCGTGGATCGCTAGGAAAGGTCCCATACTGACTGCAATGGAGGTCTACTCTGACTTTTTCAGCTATCGTGGCTGCGTTTACAGGCATGTCAAAGGAGATTTCAGAGGCTTACATGCTATCTGTATAGTGGGCTATGACGAGCAGAGGCGCTGCTGGATCTGCAAGAACAGCTGGGGAACTGGCTGGGGAGAAAAAGGATGGTTCAAAATCGGTTATGGTGAATGTGGAATAGGATCAGCATTCTGTTTCTGGACAGCAGAGTTCCCCCAACAAGATGACAGCATCTACATGCCACGGGAAGGAAAGGTCACTGTAGAATTCCTGAGCAAAGAAGCTGGCTTTGAGAATGAGTTCTGGCTTCACGCACCAAAGGAGAAGATGATCTTCAAAGCAACAAACGCAAATGTCGGCAAAGAGTTTGATGTGGGAACATTCCGGTATCCCAATCGGCTGATATTTGCATTGAAGGCTCCTGAAGGATTCACCTATTACACAAACCCCAGGTTGAATCCTGACTGCTGCGACCATGTAGCAAAGGTTCAGAGGAACAAGTACAACTGGGAGCTCAGATGGGAAGATCTCTACGGGCTTGGAGACGCTGACTACAATGATGTTGTTGTAAAGGTCAAGGTCCGATAACCCAACCTTTCTTTTTTTCCTTTTTTGGCCAGATTACCTAGAACTGAAGTTCTACCATTGAGAGCAGCTATTATCTGAAAGGAACCAGAGAAACCTGCAACCGAACAATGTTACACGTGTAACACTTCTAGCCCTTACATAATGAAAAACCATAAAAGCACATTCTGCAAATAATCAGCATGGCGGAGTATACTATCCGAGTAGGTGTGCAGGGCAGAATCACCATTCCAAAGGAGATCAGAGACAAAGAAAACATCAATCACAAGGATATCTTCAAAATCCACAACATGAGCGGACTCCTCATCCTCCAGAAGGTGAGAAAGCTGGATGAAAAGACTGTCCCTCTCGATCGGTTTTTCCACTAACTCTTCTGAGAATTTACCACTATACCCTGGTCGGTGATCTCCATGGAGTACGTCCTGGTGCTGTGGTTCGTTCCCCGCATTTTCATCACCTGGATAGTTCGCTTCAATTCACCATACTGGGGAATCAGCCGCATGACTACCACGCCTCTGGTCACATATTCTTCAAATCCATACCGTGAGAACTCATGCGGGTCTGCAATTTCTGTTATCAAGAGAGACGTTCTCTCCATTTCCAGGAGCAGGTTCGTCAGTAAAGACGTGGCTCTCCTCACTTCTGCCTCATCCTTTAATCGCAGCTGAAGGGAGGGTATGGAATCAATGACAATCCTCTTGGCTCCTACTTCCTTACACACCTCAAAAATGTGGGCAGAAAGAGCGGAAATGTTCAATCTGGATCCTATATTCCTTAGAGAGTATTCCTCAGTGCTTCTTATGCCTTCTCTGGCAGAACCCGCATCAACAATTGCCAGTTTCTTACTCCCTTCCATTTTCTTCAGATCCCACCCAAAATTGAGCATTTCTCTTCTTAGATCTTTCGGACGTTCCTCCAGGGAGATGTATACACCATTCTCTTGACACTCGGTGATCCCCCTGTATAGGAACTGGACCCCAAAGGTCGTCTTCCCAGACCCTGCAGTTCCTGTAACAAGGCAGCATGTACCTTTAGGGAATCCACCGCCAATGATCTCATCGAACCCTGGTACACCAGACTTGGTTCGGTCCATGTTCATTTTCTTGAGAAATTACTATTTAAGTCTTTTTGTCTGCAGAAAGAAAAGGCACTGCAAGGCTGTAACAGAGTGATCACTGTAAGCTTTGAGTATTTAATTCTTCGTGCAATACTTATTCTTGTCGCGTTTAAGGGAAGAATACTCTTCCTCATCCTTATTGCTTTGATCTTCAACTGAAAATACTGCCGTTGGTCTTGAAATCTCCCCTGGACTTGTGAGTCCTCCTGCTTGTTACAGGTGTAACAATTCTTGTGAAAATCAAACGAAGCAAAGATTTAAATAGGGGTAGAAAAAAGAAAGCTCGGTGTAGAGATGGTATCAGCGTATGTCCTAATAACGATAGCTATTGGCAAGGTGAAAGAAGTTCTGGAAGAGTTAAACAGTATGGAAGGAGTTGTAAAGGCAGATGTAGTAACAGGGCCCTATGATGCCATAGCACGGATAGAAGCAGAGGATTTGAGCCAGTTGACCAAGACTATTGTGCAGAAGATACACTACATCGATGGTGTCATTGATACAACCACTGCCATAGTTGTTGAATTCTAGTTAGAATGACTTTTGAATTTCTGCATTATTCCTGAATGGAAAGATGGAGAGCTTTACTTCAGTATTGAATGGGTTGACCGACCCAATGATGTGCAGAAAAGATCTTAGAGGTTCAATGGTAGGATTCTGTTATCCAGAAAAAAGTTCCATACTTTTCCAAGACCCGAGATAGTCTTGTCCCAGAACCTGGAATGGTCAGCAAAGTTTATTAAGAGTTCAGCCAAGAAAGCATGATGCTGGACCATTACAATGCTGTACTGAAAAAAGAAATCCTGCCTCACTACTTCGCCACGAGGGCTACCCTGATTGAAGCAGATCTGCAGGTTTCTCTCGAGGATTTGTGGTCTTTTCACAAGAAAAAGGCAAAAGGCACGACATCTCTCTTAGATTTGAAGATTGAGATCGCCAGCAGGATGTTCACTCAATGCGAATTCTGCGAGAGAAGGTGTGGTGTGAACCGGCTGGAGCATTTTGGAAACTGCAGGGTACGGGAGCCCAGAGTAGCTTCTGAATTTGCCCATTATGGGGAGGAATCTGTACTGGTACCCTCGCACACTATCTTCTTTTCAGGATGCAACTTCCACTGCATCTACTGCCAGAACTGGGATATTTCACAGATGACTGGAGGAAAGTGGATGTCTCCAAAGGAACTGGCGACATTGATCGAATATCGGAATCTGCGCAACATGAACTTCGTGGGAGGAGAACCTACTCCAAATTTGAACTACATCTTGCTCGTACTGAAAGAGTGCTATGCAAAAATTCCAGTAGTCTGGAATTCCAACATGTACTTGACAGAGGAGGGGATGAACCTCCTGGATGGGATAGTAGATGTGTATTTGACAGATTTCAAATATGGGAACAATGCATGTGCTGAAGAGCTTTCAGATGTTCGAAACTACTTCGATATTGTTTCACGAAATCATGCACTTGGAGAAAAACATGCAGATCTGATCATTCGTCATTTAGTTCTGCCCAGTCATCTGGAGTGCTGCACGTATCCTGTTCTGAAATGGATTTCTGAGAACCTGCATGATCCAGCAGTGAACATCATGTTCCAGTACCGCCCTGAGTACAAGGCTTTAGACAATCCTAGAATTGACAGATATCTGACCTACGAAGAAAAGAAGAGAGCTCTGGATTTGGCACGAGAGTTTCGCATTCATCTTGTATAGGCTGCAAACAGATGTTACACGTGTAACAGAATCAGACTGGAATTTCAACTCACAGAAACGAACTTCGAAGAAGTGAAGGCAAAATGGAGATAGGAAAAATGGGCGTCATATACCTAATGCATTCAACAGTAAAGTGAGATCAAAGTCCTGCTTATACTCTTGAACAGCCCCTATCAATCCTTCTATGTTGGTGCCAAATTCTGATCTCATTCTCTGTGCAAACTCTGTTTTCTTTAAGAAAAGCTCAGAAATCAAATAACTGACATTCCTGGGTGTTCTGTAGCCTGCTTTCTCAAAATCAATGATATAACACCCTTTTCCAACTATGAGATGCTTTCCTCCCTGAATTTGGCCATGATCAATCTTTAATTCATCGAGGACATGACATTGATCAAGAAAAGAAAGAACTTCTCTTTTTTTCACTATAGATTCCCTGATTGGAGTTCCCTCCAGATATTCTAACATCAGAAAGCCGCTTCCTTCAAAGTAAAGAGTAGGTCCAATTCCATATTTGTTTGCCACCCGTAGAAAGGATGCCTCCCTTCTCAAAGATGAGCGGTGTGAATCTTTTCTCTGGATCTTTACTGCTATTTTCTTGTTGTCGAAAACGCCGCAGATAACGAGAGAACACCATCCCTTGCCCAGGACAGGCACACCAAAGATCTTCTTCTTTCCGAATGGAATCAGTTCAACTCCTAGATTCTCAAGTGCCTCCATCAGTATCTCATTCTTCCCTTCTTGTGGATAGTTGAGAATCTCGTAAATATCTCGTGCCATCACAGTACATGGGGAAGAGCCCTTTAAAGATTTGCGAACCAATTCAGTTCCCAACGCATAAGTACTTAATCCTTTAGGAAGAGTCTTAGAGTCTTAGTTGATGCGTATCAGGGATTGTCCAATATTTTGTTACACGTGTAACATTTTTCAGGAGACACCAGTCACCAGAATGCATTTATATGTGTGGTCTGTAATCCACGTATGAGATTCAGTAATACTGTTCTCTTTTTGAGAGCTTCACTACGGAATGATAATGATATTTCAAAGAAGAGGTGAGAAAGTGCGTACTACAAATTTGTGGCGTTTTCTTCTGTTTCTGCTCATACTGAGCAGCAAAGAGTCTGCTCAATGTAGGTGAAGAAAGCTACTATGCCCTAAGCATGCTGGGCAGCCTTGTAGGATACACTCATTATGCTCTAACAGATCCAATCCAGTACCAGAATGAACAGGTCTTCGTTGTGGAGGCAGAAACTTGCTTGAACCTTGAACTGGGAGGAGCTCCCTGCAGATTCTTCTTCTGAGAGCCTCACATTGGCAACCTTTGACGTCATGGTGTCACCT
Source organism: uncultured Thermococci archaeon (assembly GCA_964516825.1). Taxonomy (GTDB): domain Archaea; phylum Methanobacteriota_B; class Thermococci; order Methanofastidiosales; family SZ-28-30; genus SZ-28-30. Next base: position 155 of record CAZFAR010000009.1, on the reverse strand, counting down.
AGTTACTCTTTTAGAATGCACTTATAAGAAGATTTGGATTGAAGATTAAAGATGCTTTTGAAGAACAGTATTCCACTGCAAGAATCAGCTTTGAAAAGCCTATTGAAAAATGAAACCTTCACAAGAAGTGCTCCAAATTCATCTGTTTCTGCTTT
>CAZFAR010000008.1:0-20426 GCA_964516825.1 uncultured Thermococci archaeon | reverse complement strand
TCCTCCACACATGCACTGGCGATCACCAGGATTGACATCCACATGCTTGCTCCAAAGACAATCGGGACAGTGATTGGTGTAGCCAGTTCCCTTCACCTTTTTTCCACATTTTTCACATACAAAATCTTCTATATGCTTGGAAAATTTCTTTGTCATTGTTTTCCACCAATTTTCTGTTCAACAGATTAACACCAGTCAATGAATCCCCGTTCACATCCAGATTCATCTACTTTTATTCTCCCAAATTTGATGGAATCAAAATCATATTCTCTGCATGAGATGACTGCCATCATGTTCTCGTAATTGATCTTCTTCACAATGCCCACATCCACGAATCTGCCCTTTCTTGCCAGTCCTACCACTAAATTCTCTTCCCAGCCTGCATCGAGCATTCTTAAAGTATTTCCAGAAAAAGAAACATATTCCGGCTGGTACTCATGAAGTTTTTCCCTCTTCACGATGAGAAATCCCTCAGGAATCTCCTCAGCATGGACAACGTCACACTGCAGCAGTTTCTGAAAAATGTGTGTCTCAATTTTTTTCCCTGACAGCAAATATGTATTTAATAACGTCTTCTCCTCCAGGTCCACATGGCGCTCCTGAGCTTCTTCAAAGGTTTTCTTCCATCTGGATTCCCTGATTTCCTTCCGAATATGCCTGGGAACCTTTCTCACTTCCCGGGGAACATCCACCCTCACAGTGAGACCTCCCCAGCTTCTCAGGATAGGATAAAGCTCCTCCCTTCTTTGTAAGGCTACGACAAAATCTGGATTTACAGCCTGCAGCTTCGAAATCTTCAACTTTCTTCCCGTATCTCCCAGTACGTACCCGCATGTATCGATGATTACCAGTTCAGCTCTATCTTTCGCCTTTTCTACCAACCCTTTCAATCCCAGAACCATGTCGCAGATGTCCTGAACAGATGTGGTCCCCACGAAATGGAACTCATCAGCTTCAACATCTCCAATGTCCATGATCACATTCTGCACAAAAGCCAGCCCAATCGTAGAGGGAGGTCCAATGTCTGACTGGCCAATATCAGAATCGATGACTGCCACAGATATTCCCCTTTCAAGAGCTTGATTTGCCAGAAAAGTGGAAAAGGTGGTCTTCCCCGTATCGGGAGCCCCTATGACCATGACTGTTCCTTTTTTCTCAAGAATTTCCTGGATATATTTAAACCAAATCCTGGGTGTTGTAATTGCACGTTCTTCAATTTGGGCTCCTGAACCGAGGTGAATTGTCACCTGAGATTGTTGGATACCTTCTACTGTGCACGATCTTCCTTCTTTCACAATGTAGCGGCTTCTATCTGTACCACCAATACGAATTCTCCCTGTTCTCAGCGTGATACGTGCAGGCCCTTTGATGATTAGAGTTTCACCTCTTCTCAGGTTATGCACAGTCTCCATGCCCTCTCCTTCTCATATGCATTTTAAAAGTTATTGTATGCAAGTAAATATGAGATTGGCATCTACGATTAACCTTCATTCTCTACTCTCGTCAAACTCTTTGAGTATCTGCCTCACTGTTATTCCCCTAAATCTTAATGCTGCACCGATCTGATCAGTTGTAGTAAAGAAAATCTGCTTTTTCATATCTAGGATCTTTTCAGCAACAGCTTCCTTTACAAACTCCTCCTCACTGTTGAATCCAAATTCATCTACAATCATTTTCATATCTTTTTCAGTTTCTTCACTGAATATAATCTTGTGTTCCATTACAGCACCTAAATCTCGTTGGGCAGTCTCCTATATCAAGGTTTTGATTGGTCAATTTTCAGCAAGGGATCAGATAGTCATCAAAATGTCATTCCAGATATCGAGATATCTGTCTTTTATCCTGCACGACATTGAAAACCTCAGCCAGTTCACAACCAGCACGCATTCCAAAAAATCTCAAATTCGTGTACTTCCATTCTGTGACAGGCCAGCCCCCGTACACTCTGGAGTAGATGTCCACAATCTTCTCGAATATTCCCTTCTGTTCTGAAACATCCACATACACTACTGGCAAACATGAATCCGGATTGTAGTACAAGTACAGACTCACGAAGTCCCGGTATGCAGGTAGTGAACCAGGAAAGCGCGCATAAGTAAGAGCATCCCTCACAATATAGCAGGTATTCCTGTGGTCTGGATGCCCAGCTCCTGACTGCCAGTAATCATTCCAGGTGATCACAATGGTTGGTTTTACTTCTCTGAGAAATTCAGCCACTCTCTTTGAGGCTTCCATAGTGTAGGCAATCTCTGAATCAGGAAATCCCAAAAATTGGGTTTCAACTCTTAATAAACGGGAGACTTCTTCTGCCTGGCTCTTTCGTATTTCTGCCTTTTCTTCTGGAGTCCCCCTGAGCATGGTAGTGTTCTCTCCTGCAGTCATCCAGGCCAGAACGACAGTATCACCGCGATCTGCATGATTCTTTAATGTGCCAGCCATCCCAATTTCATCATCAGGATGAGCCACAATACCTAGGATCGTTTCTGTCACAGTCACGAAATGGTAGAGCTCCTTAAATCTCTTGCTGCAGAATTCTCTCAAGAGTATCAATCCAATCTCTAATGAACCCATCAAATCCAGCAAATGCAAATTTCATAGAACAAGAAAATCCAAAAATCCTTTAGCAGGATAACTGAAAAGCTTTTAAACATCTCAACCCAAGCTGTGACATGAGGAGAATATCTATCATCGCTCTCTTATTTCTTTTGGGATGTCTGTTCCAGGAAGACGTCCCGGCAATAAAACTGTCTGTGGAGAACCCTCCTGAAGAATTAATTGTCTCTGAAACGTGTGATCTCACTTTTACACTGGAAAATGAAGGAGATGCTGCTGCCCTGAATGTGTCCCTGGAAAGCAACATACCTGCACTACTGACTTTTGAGAATGATACAGTAGACAAAATTGAGAAAGGGTCCACAAGAAGAATTAACGCTACCATGGAAGCAGCAGATATTCTCAAAGAAAAAAAAGAATCTTCAAAAATTGAAGCACTCATCAAGGTCAGGTACTATGATTCGAAAGGTGATCAGCGGACTTCCAAGACTTCTTTTGAATTCACGATCAGAAAGCCTAAGACAAAGATCGAGAAGGTGGAAGCTGGTCTCCTCCCTGGAAAGATTACTGCATCAGAGAATGAGAAAGTTCCAATAAGTGTCTACGTCAGGAATGAAGAAAACAGGAGAATGGAGAACCTGTACATAGTTTTCTGCTCTGAATACGAAAATGTCAAAATCTACAGGCTGGATATGGAAGAGGTGGGGAACTGTTTTGAATATCGCATCACAGATGTGCTCTGGCTCAATGATTTGCTGGCAAAAGGATTTACTCTGGAAGCTTTCCTACCCATGGGAGCCAGACAGGTTTCTTTCGTACTCCAGATTAAGCTCATCTGGAGAACTGAAGGGTATGAAATTGTCCTTGATACAAGGGAATTGAAGGTAGAAATAGAGGAATAGCTTTCAAGAGCATGGTTATGTCTATGCACTATCCCATTTCTTACGTTTCAAAATTGAAGATTCGAGAATATACCGTGTTACACGTGTAACATAGGCAGATTGAATAGAAATGAGAATTTAAAACGAGCTGTTGGTAGAGAAGTGGATAACCACCTCTCTACCATCCCTAAGCTTTGAAGAACCCCTCCTTTGTATCCTCTCCCTTTTCGCCAGACTAGAAGGAACTCAGTCTTACAGCTCGCCTTTCCAATTCGTACTACTTCCGGAATCTCACCTTCAGCCATATTCAGGGCACGGAAAGCCCTTCCCTTTTTTCTCCCCTTTCATCCATTTAAACAATTTGATGGGCATTTTTTATAACCATGAAAAATAAGAACGATAAAAGAATTTTTCTTTGCATTCTGTACAATTTGTTGGGATATCTCAAATTCCATAACGATTCTTGAGCAATCATTTTTCTTACTGTCGAGAATTCTCACTTTTTCTAGAAAAAGAACAGGCAAGGGATTTAGATGCATTTGAGATGAACATATGGGATATTCTTGAAAATAATTACTGAGAATGTGTACGAACTATAAACGTTAGATCATTTTCCCATCCCATTTCCTTGTTATTTGTTTCCCGAAAACTAGTATTACAGAAGAAAGCAGAATCCATACAGGTAGATATCGAGCCAGATATGAAATTTTCAGGACAAGAAAATCCCAGTTGTCAGGGAAAATCCACATGCGTGGACCAGTATATAGTATTGCTGTTGTAACGAGTAAAACCCAGATAGACCACCCTATTGCTCCACCGACTATGCCTTTTCTCAAAGAGAATTCTTTGCTGTGAAAGAGAGCAAAGCCAGGAAGAGCTAGTAAGAAGAACAGTAAAAGAGAGACCGCAAAGTCATAATCGGAAGGAATGCCGTATTTTCCAGACAGCGTCCAGGGTATTGCTGCCACTAACCCTCCGAGAAATCCTGCCTTTTGAACTGGTGTTATCTTCTTGAGTACACAAAACCATAGGAGCAGAATGAGATATAGAGCAATGATACCAAGGAAAATTCCACAGATCCAGTTCTGTATTCCCGTGTATACTACTATTTCTCCAGATTCCTCAAATATCCCAGTTCTAAAGCTGATGAAAGGTGTTCTCACACTCCCTGCAGAAAAGACTGCATAGGCAATAAATCCAGAGAAAAGGCTGTCTCTCATCTTTAGGGAGTGCCTCTTAGGAGCGATGAGGGACAATCCCAGGACGATCCCCAGGCTGAGAAAGAGAACATGAGCAATTCTGAAGAGCGAATTAGGCAGAAAGAGAGAGATTAAAGCAAAGGGTACACCAATGATAATTCCAATGGTTACTGTTTTCATGATTTCTCACCTCTTGGACTTCTGAAAAAATGATGGAGAGATAGTTCTCTCCAATTATGGATTCTGATTGACGAAGTGTTGAGTTGCATCCACATCACATGCGAAGCACAATCCACAGTGAGTGTTGCACCACTGATAGAGGGGACCACCACAGCATGAGAGATATCGCTGACATACGCCTCCAATTGAGTAGCAGATAATGTTATAGCTGCCTGCGATTGGATCTATAGTCTTGTATTCTGCATAAGTCCACCAATACCCGGATGCATTCTTGTTTCCTTCCCAGATGAGATCGTGCCTTTTTCCATCATATTGACAGGTTGCTGTGTAAAAAAACTTGACTTGAATGGAATTTGTGCTTGGCTTTCTGATCTTTGCTATATTCCAGTAATGAGTCAGGTCTTTGTTGAATGTACTGGTGCAGAACTGGTCTATCAAGTAGTTTATGTTTGGTGTAGTCGTGCTGTACATTCCGACCCAGACTCTCGTCTTCACAAAGCTGGAGAAATAGTGCGTCGCATTTGGAAGGAAGGGACTGGGAGCTGAGCATTCATTGAGAATATTTGCACCTTCTGAAAGTCTTTTGGTTGCTTGTAGTCTTACATATTCGTCTCCTATCTGCCACGCTGTACTTTCTGCTGACTCTATGTCTTCTTCAATCTTCCTGATTCTTCCCCACGGATTCTCTCCTTTCTTCGCTTCCGTGTACATTTGTTCCAGTTCTTGAGTCTTCAGTGTAAGATCTTTGCATGACTCTCCCAGAGATTCACGTGCCCGAGCGATTTCAATGTCTTCAATGGGGGGCATTGCCTCCTTTACTATGAGTATTTCACCGTTCTCTCCCTTCTTGGTGAATTGCTGGAAAACAATTAGAATGACCAGTCTGTCCTTTTTCAAGGCCTTCTCTTTATTCAGAGAGTCGATTTCCGATCTAAGTGTATAGATTTCATTCCAGACATCTTTTCCATCTTCTGCCATTTTGTAGAGGTCCTTCAGTTCCTTCCTCTGTAGCGCTATTTCCTTGTCCAGAGTCTTTATGTCCTCCTCTAATTGCGCTATCTGGGACGAGAGATTTTCGGGGTATTTGTCATTCATGGTTATCATGCACGCACTGTAAACTTCTGCTAGGGGCCTTCCATAGTGGGTTGTCACTTTTCCATCTCTTGCTGCATTATCACTGGATTGATTTGCGTTCGAGAGTGCAAGCGTTCCTCCTATCAGGAATATTGAGACAAATATTACTGTCTTAGTTCTTATCTTTCTCATGTTACCACCTCCTTATTTTATGATCACATTTCCTCTCCTAACCCAAGACAATAGAATTGTGTGCAAGCAATATATAAGTCTTCGCATCTGATTTGGGGAGTTGTCAACTCCTTGGATGTTGAAGCAGGTATACTACTCGACACAGGATCATATGTATCACCAAAAAGTCTGATAACCTCATTCTAGAGCATCTGCAAAAGGCTTATATACTTCGTCAGACTATCTGATCCCAATTGCGAAGCAGAGGAAATCCCATGAAATTGAATGAAAAGGCAAGATCAATAGCTATAGTAATCCTGCCGTTACTTGTATCTTCTCTTGGAGGCTCGAGACAATTCCAGGCTGCAGAACCCCCAAGTGATCAGTACCAAGCTAGAATCTATGGCGATATCGTGGTCTGGACAGACATGAGAAATGGCAGCTGGACCACCTACCCGGCCAATCCTGATATTTATGGATACAACCTTTCAACGAAAGAGGAATTCCAGATCACCACAGATACGAACGATCAGGATGAGCCTGAAATCTATGGAGATATTGTAGTCTGGTCAGACCATAGAAATGGCAACTGGGATATCTATGGATATAACCTTTCAACGAAAGAGGAATTCCAGATCACCACAGATGAAAGTGATCAGTTTGGACCTGCAATCTATGGAGATATCGTGGTTTGGGAAGATATGAGAAATGGCAGCTGGGATTTCTACCCTTCCAATACAGATATCTACGGATACGATCTCTCAAAGAAAAAAGAATTCCAGATTACAACAAATACGAATGATCAATATAAACCTGCAATCTACGGGAATATCGTTGTCTGGGAAGACAGAAGAAATGGCACTCGGGATATCTATGGATATAACCTTTCAACGAAAGAGGAATTCCAGATCACCACAGATTGGAGTGATCAACTCAGTCCTAAGATCTATGGAGACATTGTGGTGTGGGATGACTGCAGGGGCGACAACGCAGACATCTATGGGTACATCCTTTCATCTAGAAAGGAATTTCAGATTACCACAGATTCTAGTTATCAATACGATCCTGCAATCTACGGAGATATCGTGGTCTGGGAAGATATGAGAAACGCAAACGAGAATATCTCTCCGTCCAACTCAGATATCTTTGGATTCCATCTCTCAACGAGAGAAGAGTTCCAGATCACCACAGATCCCAGTGATCAGACTGGTCCGAGAATCTACCAAAATATTGTGGTCTGGACAGACAATAGAAATGGTAACAGGGACATCTATGGATATAACCTTTCAACAAGAGAAGAGTTCCAGATCACAGACATCAACGCCATACCAACATCACCTCCACCCCCTTCTCCATCGCCATCTCTCCCCTTAACCTTTCTATTCCTCACCATCGTGGCCCTAGTTGTGCCACTCATTCTTTCAGTGTATTTCTTCTATGAGTATATCACCAAGAGAGCTACTACCTCCCTTGCCTTCGGTGCTGGATTCTTACTCTTTACTTCTGGTCTAGCCATCCGCATCCATGCAGAAATCTCTGGAACTGCAAGAAGTATACTGATTCTGGTGGCTGGACTGTTATTCATAACAATTTCAGTATACATTGATTCAGATACCTGAAGTTTTCTCCATCTTCAAAATGTCAAAAATATTGATGTGACTTCACAGCAGATCTTGGTCTTATACAGATTTTGCCTACCTTATCAGTTCCTACTTTGCCTTTGCTTTGTCTGCTTGTGAGTTGATGCTCCCATTTTCCAAGTTAATTCTTTCCCCTGTAATTCTTGACAATGGTCTAGTTTTACTCTACCGGTAAGGATGATAGGAAAGATTTAAATATTAGATATCCCAAAGGAAGAAAATGGAGGTAAAACTATGTACGCAGAATTGATAAATTCCGGGGAGCCAGAATGGCAATCAATGGAATACGGAGTTTGCGAAGGGGATGGTTCTTCTCCTACTGGAAATGGACAGTGCGTAAAATATGGCAGCTATCCGGGATACTAAATAAAAAAGGCTTAAATGCTTTAGTACAAAAAGAAAGAGGTGAGATAAGTGTTTGCTGATCTAATAGAACGTGGCAAGGAAAAATGGGGATTGATAGAATTTGGAACCTGTGAAGGAGACGGTTCTACTCCTAGTGGAAATGGTGCATGTCTGGATGAAGGCTATACCCCTTGGGCGATATATGAAGTAGAATCCAGGCGGGTAAGAGCTTCAAATAGGCAAGAGCTGAAGGGGACCTGAATCTAAGTGTCCTTTGCTCTCAGTGCATTTATTGGTTGAAGAATCAACGCGGTAATCTGTAGTGACGCTCATGGTATATCCCCAGAACAGCCAGTATTTCAATTCAAGGATATTCCAGCTCGGAAGATGTGCTTTTCCTGATGAAAATATCCTCAAACGTAGTGTGAAGAAGATCTGATGCATACCTGTCGATATTGATTCTCCTGCTCATGTAGAATGCTCCTAGAAGATGAATTTCATACATCATTCTGCTATTTCAAGTGTTTATTTGAATCCTATGCCATTTATCAGATTAAGTAGAAATTCATGAGATTTCTCAGTGTAGAAAACCTTTTTTATGAAATATGGCTCTCTTCAGTAATGAACCCATTAGACATTAAGGTGCTGGACCTCTCACGCGCTGTAGCAGGCCCTTACTGTACGATGATGCTTGCAGACATGGGTGCAGAGGTCATAAAGATCGAACTACCAGGTGAAGGAGATGATACACGTTCTTGGGGTCCTCCATTCCAGGGTGGAGAAAGCAGTTACTTCATGAGTGTCAACCGGAACAAGAAGAGTCTGACATTGAACCTGAAAAAAGAAGAAGGGAAAAAGATCTTCTATAAATTGTCAAAAGATGCTGATGTGATTGTGGAGAACTTCACGCCTGGAACTGTAGAAGATCTGGGCATTTCTTACGAAAACGTGAAAAAGATCAATCAGAAAATTGTGTACTGCTCCATATCTGGGTTTGGTCAGACTGGTCCCTACAAGAATCGCCCCGCCTATGATTTGATACTCCAGGGTATGGGTGGATTGATGACCATGACAGGAGAAGAGGATAGGCCTCCTGTGAGAATTGGGGTAGCAATAACTGACATTGGAGCAGGCATGTTTGCAGCCTATGCGATCATGGCAGCCTTATACTCTAAGCAGAGAACAGGAAAAGGGCAGTACATTGACGTATCCATGTTTGACTGCCAGGTAAGCTGGCTGACCTATCAGGCAGGCATCTTCTTTGCTACAGGTGTATCACCCAGGAGGATGGGATCTGCTCATCCTACCATTGTGCCGTACCAGGCCTTCGGGACTCGATCAGGGTACATGAATGTGGCTGTTGGAAATGAGAAGCAGTGGAGAAGATTCTGTAAAGCAGTACAGCACGAAGAACTGGCAGAAGATGAAAGATTCAAAACGAATCAGAATCGGGTGGAAAACAGAGAAGAGCTAGTATCCAGATTGGATGCTATTCTATCTGAGAAATGTACAGAGGAGTGGTTAGAAATACTGGATGAAGAAGGTGTTCCTGCAGGACCAGTATATACGTTTGATCAGATCTTTTCTGATCCCCAGGTGCTACGCCGGAACATGCTCGTTGAAATAGAACATCCCAGAGCAGGCACGATCAAGCAGACAGGTATACCAGTTCGCCTTTCTGAAACTCCTGGGAATATCAGAGTGCCTCCTCCCGTTTTGGGAGAACATACAGAAGAGATTCTAAGAGGATTAGGATATACAGAAGAAGAAATCATTTCCTTGAGAGAAAAGGATGTAATCTAGGAAGGGTTGTTCCCCGAGGAATAGGAGCCATCATGAGCGTATTTCAGGAAAATGTCAAAGATATTCCAGCAGTGGCTGAACTTGTTTTTGATATGGAAACAGACAAATTGAAGGCATATCCAGTCATGGCAGTGGGGAAAGTAAAAGAATTTAGAGACCAGCTCCTCCCTCCAGGTAGCCTCTCACTGTGTTTCCAGGATTTCTGTAGTTGGCACGACCTTCTTTCAGCCACCTTTCAAATGGTGCAATCTGTTCATTTGAACACCCATACTTGTGATAACTTGTTTGAATGCGATGCTCTAGGCTTTCTTTCATGCATCAGAGTAGAAGACCTATTAGCGTTGGTGAAATACCTGCATTTTCCAAAATGTATTCAAAGAGCCACACTCTGAGATCTCGTGGCATGACATCATTCTGGACACATCTCTTCTGTTCAGAAGAAAGATCAAAGAACACGTGGATGTGGATACCTCTTCCACCACTGTATGCTCCTATATAGGGAATACGCAGCTTCTCAAGGGTATCACATATGATTTCAGCGAATAATCTGACCTCTTTCCATTTTTCAGAATCAATGTCAATTACAATCTCGTTGTGAAGGACAGTCCGGTGGTCTACAGGTAATTCAAAAGAAAAAGCACTTTTTCGAATACTGGGTGAATGGTCCTACATAGAAACTTCATTCTCAGATAATACCCTCATTCATGAACAGCAATTCAATTTGAGGTAGCCTATCCCCCGAAGTCTTGACAACCCCCTGCATAAGAAAACCTTTATAAAGGTGGAGGAGAAACACTCCTGAGGTGTAACAAATGGTAAGCTATACGTTGCTAGGAGCAGGTTTCATAATAAACCTGATTGTTGGAACAATCATACTGCACATCGCTGCCAAGATTACTAAGATTGAGGGCGCAACCATAATGAAAGCGTTGACTGTTGCTGTGATTGCTGCCATTATCGCATTAATCCTCGGTCTAGTAACCCTTTGGGGTGGCATCATTGCATGGATTATAGCTATAGTCCTCATCAAGTACTTCTACGCTACAACGTGGAGCAAAGCCATCATCGCATGGATAATCTACATAGTAATATCCATCATCATTGGCTTCATACTCGGACTCATCGGGCTTGCCGTGTTCTTCGCTGCAACCTAGCTATCAGAATTTCCTTTCTTTCTTTTTTTGTGATAATCGTTCCTGAGAATCTACTGATTTCTTGTTCCATGACCCTTTTGTGGCGTAAGAACACCTGGGCCATCAATTTGGAGCGATCTAAGATGTTACACGTGTAACACTTTGATATCTGAAAGTTGAACTATCCTCGATTAATGACCCAAACCTTTATAAACTCTTTCAGATACTATCACGAAAGGTGTGTGATATGTGCCAATTTTGATATGTCGGACCAAATTACATTCAACCGCTTATTCTGAGGTGTTTTCATGTTAAGTCTGCAGGATAAGAAGCTGTTACAAGCCTTAGAGGATACGACCAGCATACAAGAGTTGCGAGAGAAAACAAACCTCCCGGAAGTAGCTATCATGAGAAGTGCCTTGAATTTGCAGGACAAATCCCTGGCTGAAATCCATGAACATACAGAGTATACAATAGAACTCACAAAAGAGGGAGAGTGTCTTTCTGAAAAGCTGCCGGAGCGGAAAATCCTGGATATTCTGGAAGATACCCTGGAAATGTCGGAGATACCTCTCGACAGATCAGAGGTCAACATAGGATTGGGATGGCTCAAGAAAAGAGGACTGATCACGATTTACAGGGAGGGCGATCGCCTCCTTTTGAAGATCACTGAGCAGGGAAAGGAATACAGAAAGAAGAAGCTGCCAGAAGAAGAAATCCTGGAAAAGATAAAAAAAGGACCAGTATCTTTAGATCTGCTTCCAGAAGATGTTATAAGAGATCTTAAATCCAGAAAGGCAATCCTCGTGAAAGAGAAAATCAGAAGAGAGATCATACCAACCCAGAAAGGTCTCCAGAGAATAAGAAAGGGGATTGAATTGACAGAAGAGATCTCGCAGGTTACCCCTGAAGTGATCAGAGAACGAAAATGGATTGACTTTGGATTCAAATCCTATGATATCGAAGCTGACGTCAGAGACATTCTGTATGGAAAACGGCACTTCGTCAATCAGGCCATCGAGTACGTGAGAAAAATCTGGCTTGAAATGGGATTCAAGGAAATGACAGGGCCCATCGTCTCTTCAGCCTTCTGGAACTTCGATGCTCTATTCCAGCCGCAGGACCATCCTGCCAGAGACATGCAGGACACCTTTTTCATATCCGGGAAGGCAGATCTCCCGGAAAGAGGACTCGTCGATCGGGTTAAAGCAATGCATGAACGTGGTGGGGAAACGGAATCATGTGGCTGGGGCTACTCATGGGATGAATCAGAAGCACACAAACTAGTGTTGAGAACCCACACTACTGTTCTGTCTGCCAAGACGTTAGCCACACTGAAGAGAAGTGATCTTCCCGCCAAGTTCTTCTCTGTAGGAAAGTGCTTCCGCAATGAGAAGGTGGACTGGAGCCATCTCGCAGAATTCTACCAGACTGACGGCATCGTTGTGGGAGAGGGGGTAAATCTCCGTCACTTGCTCGGGTATCTGGCTCGGTTCCTGAGAAAGATGGGGATCGAAGATTTCAGATTCCGTCCTGCATACTTCCCGTATACTGAGCCCTCAGTCGAAGCAGAAGTGTACAATCCAAAAACTAGAGAATGGATGGAATTGATTGGAGCTGGCGTTTTCAGGCCTGAAGTTGTCATTCCCCTGCTCGGTGAAGATGTTTCTGTTCTGGCATGGGGACCTGGATTCGAGAGGATCATCATGGACTACTACACTATCACTGATATCAGGGAGCTGTGGAAGAATGATCTGAAGCAGCTGAGAGCGCTAAAACTCTGGATGTGATAACATGCCCTTAATAACCATCGATAAGACGGATTTGCTGGAACTCCTGGGTGAGTCTGTACCTGATGATGTCCTGGCTTACAACATCTCCATGATGGGTACTGATCTCCGTAACGTTAGTGAGACCATTGATGTTGAAATCTTCCCGGATCGCCCGGATCTACTGTCTACAGAAGGATTTGCCATGGCATTGGAGGGTTACCTGAGCATGAGAACTGGAATGCCTCACTTTGAAATCTACAATGAGGGGCATACTGCCTTCATTGATGAGAAAGTGGCAGAAGTGAGACCGTACGCGGTATGTGCTGTCGTGAAAGACATCCACCTGTCTAACGGAGCAGTGAAGTCTTTGATGCAGGTCCAGGAAAAACTGCACATCACTCATGGAAGGAACCGGAAGAAAGTGGCAATTGGTGTCCACGATCTGGAGAAAATAGAATTTCCTGTCACTTACACGGCAAAACCAAAAGATTTCTCCTTCGTGCCACTGGAATGGTACACTGAGCTGACTATGGAAGAAATTCTGCAGAAGCACAAGAAAGGAATTGAATATTCACATCTGCTTGAGGGATTTTCGGAGTATCCTGTTTGGATCGATGCCAAAGGTACTGTACTGTCCATGCCTCCTATTATCAACTCAAATGATACAAAAGTGACAGAGGATACACGGCACCTGTTCCTGGATGTGACGGGCTACTCAAGGAAAGCTTTAGAGCAGGCTCTCAACATTCTGGTGTGCGGTCTGGCCAGAAGAGGAGGTCGCATTCACTCTGTCCAGGTTTCTGAACGCCAAGAGAAGTTTCTCTATCCTGATCTGAATCCCCAGGAAATATCCCTGGATCTGGACTATGTGAACAGGTGGCTGGGACTGGACCTGAACTGGGATCAGGTGAAAACCCTTCTGGAAAGAATGAGATGCGATCTTGAAGGTCGCACTGTGAAAATACCACGTTACAGAGCAGACATCCTGCACCCTGTGGATGTCATAGAAGACATTGCCAAGGCCTACGGATACGATAATTTACGGGAAGTGATCCCGGAAATATCCACGATTGGAGAGGAAAATCCGCTGGAAGTATTCTCCAGAAAAGTAGCGTATTTGATGGCAGGATTTGGCCTCTTAGAAGTGAATAACTACTATTTAACCTCAAGAGAATTCTTCGAGAAGACCCGTATGACTGATGCTTTAGTGGAAATGGAGAATGCTCTGACACTGGAATACAGTGTGCTGCGGTCATGGCTGCTTCCGGAGATGCTTTACACGCTCCAGTCGAACAAACAGTACGAATATCCCCAAAATCTGTACGAGATCGGAAGAGTGATCAAACCAGATACGACTGCTCAAGAGAAAACGAGAGAAGAGATGCATCTGGCTGCCTTAGTCTGCCATCCTCGAGCAAGCTTTACTGAGGCTAAAGAGATTCTCAAAGCACTTTTCATCAATCTGGGGAAGGAATTCCAGTTGAAGCCTCAGGATCATCCTGCTTTCACTCCTATGAGATGTGGTTCGATCTATACAGGAGAGAATGTTGGTATCATTGGTGAAGTGCATCCTGAAGTGCTTGTAGCATGGGAGCTTGAAAATCCAGTAGCCTGTTTCGAATTGGATTTGGGAAAGGTTTTCACTATTTAACTCTGGCACCACAGAATCGGCAGAAGTTCACAGTAGGTTCCAATTCTCTACCGCATTGGGGACACACACCTCTCTTGGTGACTGGCTCTACGAGGCCTTTTAGCTCACGGAAGGTTTTCTCATCGATTTCCCCCTTGGCAAGTGAAAGCTTCAATCTGCGAAGAGCATCATCTGTAGAAAGGGTGAGTATTTCCTCTGCCAGAGCAGATTTCACTTCCATCTCTTTGGTCATGACAGGTTCTGCTGCTGGCTCTTCTGCTTCTGGAGGTCTCTTTGGTACGGCAGGGGTAATTATGTCCAGTTTTTGAGCTATTATGTCTCTCGCAGTACTGACAGCCAGCTCTGCCACTTGAGTCTTGATTCTGGCGGAAACTTCTTCAAGAATGCGCTTTTTTGCTTCTGCCTCCATCAAACCCATGAATTCAGGCATCTCGATGTCTATGGAAAAGGTTTCTGTCATAGTGGGTGGTGGGAAATAGGGGATAAAAAACTTTCGGTACAGCGGTTGTCTGCAATGTTACACGTGTAACATTTTTCTTGGTCTCATTGTCTTGTGTTACTGTATATTAACGGAGAAGTTCGCTCTTGAAGAAATTGTAATACATTTCTCAGTGAATTGTGCCATTCTTGCGTATGCTTGACTGACCTCAATACTCCTCTACTATGCGAAAAGACTTATAAATACACTCTTATACACTAAAATAGAATTCATATAATCAGGAGTTGAACATCCATGCAATCGAAGCAAGGATTCACCATTCAGTGGCACATTACTGATCGCTGCAATTTGCAGTGCACTCACTGTTACAGAGATGAAAAGATTCCCGATCTCTCTCTAGAAGACCTCAAGAGAATTGCTGATACCCTTATTGAAGGGATGCGTGTCCTTGATGTTGCTCCCTGCTTTGCACTCAGCGGTGGTGAGCCCTTGCTGAGAGAAGATGTACTTGATCTTGTTCAGTACCTTCATCAGTATCAGGTTACAGTTTTAATTGAAACGAATGGTACATTAATTGATTCTCGCACCGCATCGCTCCTGGATCAGCACTCCCCGCCAGTCACCACAATCCAGGTGAGTCTTGATGGGGGAAAAGCTCCAGTACATGACAGCATTCGTGGAGAGGGTTCCTTCAAGAAGGCTGTATCCGGACTGAAACACATTCTTGAGCACCAAAACCTCACTACCACTATCAGCTATACCTTCCATACGCAGAACTACAAAGACATTCCTTCTATCATCAGACTGGGAGAACGTCTTCGTGTAGATGCCCTCTATCTGACCCGGTTCGTTCCCATAGGCCGTGGAAAAGAGATGGATGCAGACATACTGGCACCAGAGCAGACAGAGAAAGTTCTCACGTATCTGCATGAAAAAAATAAGGAATTCAGTCTAAAAAGAGAAAGAGGGATAAAGAAACCACTAATTGCAGAGAATAGGTGCCTTTTCCATTTAACTGATCCAGAGGAAGCAGTACGTCGTTACATCAATAAGGAAGAACGGCTGGGGAATGCATGTGCTGTGGCAGCATCCACCTTCACTATTTTGTCTGATGGCACTGCTGTGCCCTGCAGAAGATTACCTATACCGCTGGGAAATCTCCTGGATACCTCCTTCCTGGATATCTGGTTCAAGAACGATGTCTTGTGGGATTTTAGGAGGAGACAGAAGTCATTAAAAGGAAAATGCAGAACCTGTCACTTTTTGAATTATAAGGGATTGTGCGATGGTGGAGCGTCCTGCATTGCGTATGCGTATTCTAACGACTACAATGCACCTGATCCCCAATGCTGGTATGATCCGGAGGGAGCATGACCTCTACCACAATCTTTACTACATCCAAGAATCTGGCTGTTCCCCGCACGCTTTCTTTGGAAAAGAGGAGAGGAAAAGGGAGAGTCCTTCTAGATTCGCAGACTATTTTCTATCCAGATTGGCAGGCACAGTTGCAGACTGTTTTCCAGTTTGTTAGAAAATTCTTTGGTACAGATCTTCACTCTGATTTTCTAATTTCCGTGAATAGTAAGGCTGTCAGCGGCTGGAGTACATCAGTTCCCCTCTTTCTACTATTTGCTAGTAGTATAACGGGGGAGAAGCTGCCGGAAAACGTATATTCCACTGGATGCATGTTCTCACCTGATGGATGGATATCTCACGGAAAATTCGATGCTGTGCAGACCAAGATCGATGTTTCAGAGGCTCTTGTACAGCATTTTGCTGTTGAAGATCCCACATTTCTGATACCTTTTTCCCTTTACAAATATAAGAGTAACAAGGTCCGCCTTTGCCTCATAAAAAGCGTCTTTTCTGCGCTAAAAATAGCACTCCCCAAGACATTTGAACATTACAAATCCCGAATAGAAGAGCTATCCCGCATAGAATTGCAGGACAGCTTTCAGCATGTTCTCGACTCTATTCCCCGAAAAGGCGACGCATTTGTTCTCATCTCTCAATCCCAGAAAAAAAGATATTTAGAAGAAAGAATCGGGTCAACGCTCCTAGTACGGGAGGAGAACCCTTCAGATCCTGTATATCTCTATTTCATCCGAGAGAGCACGGTAGTTTTCAAACAGCGCTACACGAATTCCGAAAAAGCATATGCAGAAGCTTTTCACTACCAGGAGGTCTTGCATGCAGAGCCCTCAAGAATTTAGAGAAAGCTCGCAGCAGCTGGGCACTGCATTGTCATCTCCTCTCACAGTAGAACTGGAGGTGACCTACGGATGTAACAATCTGTGCCAGTTCTGCTACAATGTGTGGCAGAAAGGGAAGCACTACAAAGAAGCAGATATGTTCTTCGTTCTGGATAGATTGATTGAGGCAGATGTCAAACTGGTCTTTTTCACAGGAGGAGAACCCTTTCTGCGGAAAGACCTCTTCCACCTCATGGAGCATGCCCTGAATAGTGGGGTCAAGGCAAGTGTGGTAACCAACGGGACGCTCCTTACAGAAGAAAAAGCACAGAGATTAAAAGACCTGGGTGTGTCAGTACAGGTTTCACTGCATGGGACAGAGAAAACCCATGATTCCCTCGTAGGTGTACCGGGAGCATACAGAAAAACGATCCAGGGGTTAGAATACCTTCACGACTCAAAGGTTCCTACCAACATCAACTTCACACTGACCACATCAAATTTCTCAGAGCTCTCTTACGTAGGAGAAACTGCCAAGTCACTACAATTCCATTTATCCATGACAAGACTGGTGCTCACAGGAAAAGACATCAAAAAAAGCCTGCAGTTCACCCGGGAGACAATTCCAGATCTCATGCACTTCTTGGTTCAGCAGAAAGAGTTGAAGAGAGCATCAATCCAGTCGCCATTTCCCATGTGCTGTCTGGGTGAGAACGGAATTCCCACCATGCTGAAGGTCTATGACATGTTCAACGTTGTTGGCTGCCAGGGAGGAATAACGTGGTGCGCTGTCTCTCCAGAAGGAAAGGTGCGTATCTGTGGAGCAATGGGAAGAGAGGATGGGGACTTGACAAGAAATGATCTGAGAACAATCTGGAAGACTGATAATATCTGGAAATGCAGGACCTTTTCTCACATCCCACAGGAATGTCTTGAGTGTGCTTATCTTTCTGTGTGCACAGGTGGATGCAGGGCAGATGCCTATGCTCTGTTTGGAGATGCAGCTGCTCCAGATCCTCTGGCAGTCCTGTAATGAACTCATCAACACATCTAGAAAATACTCACATACTAAAGGCAGCTTATCAGTATTTTACGTACCAGGAGCAAACTGTCCATCTTTGAATGTTCTGGGTTTGCATTTTTCAATCCATAGATTTATAAAGAACAGCAGAGAGAGGAGAGGATACTGAAGGAGGAATACCCATGTCAGTTGTAGAAGAACTGAAAAAAGTCTGGATAATCCTTTCACAGACTAAAAATATTCCTGTCCTGCTCCTAGCAGCTTCCATATCCACGGTTGGTACTGGATTCTTAAGTCCAGTTCTCTCACTCTTCTTCAGGGAAAAGGGTATCAGCTTCGTGGAACTGGGATTTATCTTTGCAGTAGGGAGTGCAGCTTCGCTGGCGCTGAGACCTTTTATTGGATACCTCTCCGATAGATATGGAAGAAGGTTGATCATCGTGGGCTCATACTTACTGGTCAGTATTCTGACCCCACTCTATCTTCTAGTTCAAAAGGTAGCAGCATTAGCTACTGTGCATGCGAGCCGCAGTGTGGTAGCAGAAAGTTCTCAGCCAGCCCTGAATGCAATGATCGGTGACATTGCTCCCAAGGAAGGAAGAGCTACATTGTTTGGCTTCTACTCTTCAATAACCAGTCTAATATACTCTGCAGCTCTCTTTGGAGGTGGAGCACTCCTCGCATGGGGTATCAATTTGAGAGGGCTCTTCTATATTACGGCTGGATGCCTCTTTGTCTCTACCGTGGTGCTGGCACTCTTCCTTAAAGAGACGATAGAAGTGCGAAAAGAACCTGAATTGCCTTCTGCAGACAGAATCATTGAAAGCCGTCTGAAACGGTTTGGTTCATCAGTTCTAGCCATGGCCACAGAGAGGAGTACTCTGGGTCTTCTCCTGTACTCATTCTTCTTCAGAGCTGCTCTGGGAGTCTACATGGTTTATATCCCCCTGTTTGCTATAGAAGTATTCGGTGCTCGTAAAGAACTCCTGGGACCCATCATTGCAGTTTCATGGATCACTTTTGCTGTAATCCAGCCTTTTGGAGGATGGCTTTCAGATCGATTGGGGAAGAGGAAGATCCTCATCGGGATAGGGCTCATACTGATCATCATCTTCAACACATTCATGGCAGTATCTCCCACCCTGTTCTGGATGGTACTCTTCTGGGCATTGATTGGAATTGGAGACGGAATGTTCCGACCGGTAATGAGTGCTCTGACTGTGGATATTGTTCCCTCACAGAACAGAGGCACATTCTTCGGAACACTGGGGTCTATGGGAGGAGTTGCGGCCATTGTGACACCTCTAATATACGGGTACATTGCAGATGCCTACAGTTTGAGATGGACATTTTTGCTCACATCTGTTTACTATGCGCTGGCACTTTTCGCAGTAATACTTCTCATAAGAGAAGGAAAGGTGATTGGTGAGAAGGATGACCTTTAGGGTCATCTTCACTGTATCACAATCCCTCAACTTCCTTGGATATGCCAGAAACTATCTTCCAAGAGACGTAGTCGATTTGTGTTCAAGAGAGACAGAGGCCATGTTCGCTCGTGATGAGCCTCCTGACATCATACTTTCTCAGATCACAGACCAGATTGGAGAGATTGTAACCCCATATCTGAGTTCATTCATGGAGAAGTGGCCTTCAATTCGTGAAGAACTCCTTCGTTACAGAGACCGTTTGGAAAGAATCTGGGGGTCTTGCTCACAGGACGTGCAGAACCTCATGGATGAACTGGCATTTTTTTACTCAGGTTCGATACAAGTTTTCCCTGTCATGCCTTTCTTTCGTGAATGGCCCAGGAGCAATCCTCTGAGCATGCCTGCAAACCCGTGGACTGATAAAGAGATTCTGGAGTTTCTGGTCCATGAAATACTACACAGAACAACAGAAGTTGATCACCCCAAATCACTATGGCACTACCTGGGCATGCTCTTCATAATGAGAAAGGTGAACCGAGAACAGAGATTTCTCATCCAGCACGCACTCATCTACGTGGCTTCATCATGGATTGCTTCTCACGCATTGAAAGAGGAATTCACCATTATGAAACTCATAAGAAGAGAATTTGACCTGGAGCGATGTATTGAAATGGAACACTACATGCATTCTATTTTCGCTGTTTTCTCATCAATGGAAAGGAAAGAAGAGAGAAATCCAGTAGCTCTTGCTGAAGAAATAGCAGCATGCTGCATTCCATAGATTCACAAGTTCCTGATACGCAGACTTAGGATTTCCAGAAAAATTTGCATATCTCCTGCCAGCCAATAATGAACTGATTTATCAGATGAGGATATACTGGCTCTGTTAGTTTCTCCAGGATACGATAAATGTAAGGCCACTCAAATTGCTTCAAACTTACTCCA
>CAZFAR010000007.1:0-20885 GCA_964516825.1 uncultured Thermococci archaeon | reverse complement strand
GTACTAGTATCGTATCTCTCCTTCAGGGCTCACACTGATGGCAGTGGGTTCCACAGGGCAGTTTTTCTCGCAGGTACCGCATCCACTGCATGCTGACCTGTTAACCATAGGTCCTCTCCCTCCTCTTCCATTTCCTCTGTCTCTATTCTCCACTACATCAACAGCTTGAAATGGACACACTTCCTGGCACACAAAACATGCTTGCTCATGCTCCCATTCCAGACAGGTATCCCTATTAACTGTGGCTGTTCCTATCTTCATCTGTTTTGAGTCCACTTCTACTAAAGCTCCTGCAGGGCATACCTGCCAGCACAGCATGCATAACTGACATTCTCCTATGCGTGGAACCAGCTTTGGTGTGTACAGAGTGGAGAAAGATCCTTCAAGGAGGACAGGCCTCAATCCCTTGGAAGGACAGACCCGCATGCATTCGCTGCACCTTACACAGACAGATAGGAATGTCTCTTCCTTCAAAGCACCTGGTGGCCTGATGAACTGTGCTTCTGCATTAGTCCTGCTGAGCAACGGTGACAGCAGAATTCCTGCCCCAGCTGCAATCCCAGCCTTCAGAAAGGTTCTCCTGGATTCAAAATTGACTGGATCTGCCCTTCTGGTCACTGCAATGGCATTTTGAGGACATTTTTCTACACATTCAAAGCAGAGAGTGCATTCTGATTTCCTGACCTTGAAATTTTCTATAGAATCTGTAGGACAGATTCTGCAACAGAGATTGCATTTCTTGCAGCTCTCCTGTATCTCTAGATTCACGACCTTGGCAAGAGAAACATCTCCCATCAAGGCTCCCAATCGGCAAATGACTCTGCACCAGAATCGTTCTCCCAGACTGATTACCAGGATGAGAATCAGAATCAGCAATACTGGAACTCTCAATTGGGTAATAAATGTGAGAGAACGAGTGAAAATCACGATCGGATCTGAAACTAACAACAATTGGAACCCAAGAACTGACAAACCTAATAAGAATATCAGGAAATAGTACTTTAATTTATAAAATGAAGAGAATCTTCTTTTCGTTTTAGGTATCAAATCTGACACAGTCCCCACAGGACATATCCAGCCGCAGAAGAATCTTCCCAAAAAAAGAGTTAACACCAGTAAGAAAACTGCGGGCAAAAACCTCAGAGAGAAGGAATGAGTGATCAGAGTATTGGTGATCATTATTAAGGGAGAAGATCTCAAAAAGATATTGGTATGCTCAAAATCAAGTGGATACTGGGTCATGTAAAACAGTACGACAAAGACTGTCAAGAAGATGAACTGGGAACCTCTTCTCAAATTTGTAAGTGATACCATGCCTCTGTTCTGCCCTGATCTATAAAAAGATGTCTTTGCTCCAATCTGCGCTGATGAAATTAGATGTTACACGTGTAACATTCGAGAAATTGTAAGCGTTTAGTTTCCTGAAATTATCCTAATATATTTGGGTTAGAATTCTATAAACTTTCGGTTAATAAAATAATATCTCTATTTATAGAGATAAAAGGTTGCAGTCTTGATACTTACTTCAAAAAACTAAACGATTACGAGAAATTCAAGAATGAAAAAAAGAGAAAGAAGAGAGATTATTGGATAATGAAGCTTTTTGTCCATTCAGGAAGGGGGGGCCTTTCCATGGACTGCCATTGTTCATCAGTGAGTCTGTTGCTCATGGGCTGCAGGAACTCGTAGTACGAAAAGACGCCACCCTCTGTTATGAGAATTCTCCCATCCACCTTGACGACGACAAAGATCAGGAAGACCTCACCCACACCTTCTTCCAATACCATACTCGTATTCACATCAGTGTGCACGTCAGCCACAATAGCCACGCTCTCATCTGTTTCAGTTTCTACTGCAGTCTCAAAGGTCGTGAGCATCTCCAGGGTATCACCTATGTTCCAGATCAGTCTGTATTCGTCTGTGGCAAGGCTCTTTCCAGACAATTCCTTTTCAGAGATCGTCTTCAACTGGAGCAGCAGCTGTTCTAGCGTGTTCAATTTTTCGCTGTATTCCGGGAGCAGAAGGTTCCGTTTCTCAAGCCCTTCCCTCATCATTCGAGCAAGAGAGGCTAATCGGGCATATACATATGGGTTAGGCTCCACATATCCCTTGGTAAGTCCAGGTTGAGCAGGTATGCCAGTAGCCTTTATCGTGTAGCTTTGCTTGGCATACAGGAGAGTGTCATGCCGCAGCTCAGTCCAGCTCCCCAGTGCAGTATAAAGCTCCTTATCAATCCAGGCATCTGACTGCATGAACAAAGGATATCTTGAATCCTTTTCCTCCAGTAGAGGCAGCAGACAGTACAGCCACATCCAGTACAGATTCTGCGTCCACACTGTCTGATCCAGGCTTGAAAACTCTGTTCTGAGGGCTTCCATCTGTTCTTCATAGTTCAGATACTGCTTCTCCGACTCCAGATAATCCAGTGCCTTATCAGAGCCCAGGACTGCCATTACATCCAATCCTTTTGGGAACAACCGCGGATTGGTCGGAGTACCTACCTTGTCGTAGACTAATTGCTGGAACATGTAAGAGTCAGGAATGAATCGCTGTCCCATGAATCTGAAGCCTTTCGTTTCCTCTTCCATTTTTTCATCGTCTTTCACCCATGAAGAGTTGATCCTGGGATCTCTTAGTAACCAGGCTCTTGAAATGAACTGGCTCAATCTCTCAGGGTCCTGCAAATCTGAGACTGTGAAGTCCTCTCCGTAAACCTCTTTGGCAAGGGCATCATACTCGAAGACATTCAGGTCATCTGTCTTCCCCACGAAGAACACGGTGGGCTCATAGATTTTGTCCCACAAATCCAGTGTGCCAGTATCTCCGATTGCTTTCACAATGTACAGGGCCTGTTTTGTTTCCATTTCTGATTTCAGTCTGAACATTATCCTCCCGTACCACATCATTGCCTTGAAGTACTTCTCAAGCGTCTCTGATCTCGTATAGTGGCCTCTGGGCACATACTGGGAATAATCCTCTCTATACCCGAATATTGGAGAAAATGTGAATCCTTCATGTCTTTCAATGAGATTCAATTCCTGTTGAACCATGCTCTGAACTTCTGATGGTGTGTCAAAGGATTCGTCGAGCAATCTCCCTGCAACACAGAAGTAGGCGACATTCTTCAGAGCAGCTTCGTCCTCTGTCTCCTGGTAGTATCTCAGGGATACATCTCTCATGGTCTGGGTGAGCAACAGAAGATCGTGGGAAAACTGCTCGACCTCCAGGATTCTCAGAGTATAGTCGTACAGGATGTGGTAGGTGTGCAATAAAGAATCAGTGGTTACAAAGATTGGTACATTGTTGCTCTTGCAGTCCTTGTACACATCGTAGAATTGAGGGTACCATGAAGGGACGACCACAAAGCCATTGGTACGTATTGCTTCCATCTGGTCTGGACTTAAGGTAAACTGGTCCAGGTTTTCAGGTTCGAAGGGGTATGACTCAGATATGCCAGTGAATGTTACTGGAATCTGATAGTAGGAGGCGAACTGATAGAGAAGAGCCATTACAGGTTCGCCCTCCGGAATCTGGGATTCGGGGGGCTTGGATTCTTCAGGTATTTCCGATTCCTCAGTTTTCTCAGGTTTTTCTGCCTGAGGTTTCTGGGTTATGCATCCTGTTACCAGGATACATATGACGAAAAGAGTAATGATCTTTCTCATACTCTATTCTTTACTCCCATATATAAAGAGTTTTCGATATGCTTCAAAATATCTTGAAGTTATTATTCATTCCGTAAACTAAGAAAATGGAAATCAAAGGTGCAGAAGTGCTCGACTGTATGACTAGAGGAAAAGATAATTGCATTTTCTCCAGTCTCCTCCATTTGCTGCAAATCCACTTTTTGCTCCCTGCTGTTATTTCATTTTCCCAATTCAATAGAAAAGAGCTTTATGATTCTGCTGCAAGGAATGTCTTCAGGAAATATGTCTCGTCACTAGAAGGCTATGGTGCCACATTTGTTCAACTACAGACACTCAATCATTCTTTCCTTAATTTCGCTTGTTTCTCCACTCTTTTTTCAATTTCTGGTATTCTTTTTCCAGCATGCCGTAACACAGCAGCCCTACCCAGGTACTGTTTGTTCGAGCATTGTCCCGGAGCAAACCTTCTTTGATGAAGCCACATCGTTCTGCCACTCTGGAACTTCTTACATTCGTTTCCCGAACTCTCACCTGGACCTTATGTGCCTTCAAATCCTCAAACAAGAAAGCAAGAGATGCACTTGCAGCTTCAGTGGCAATTCCCTTTCCTTCATATTCTTTGTCTAGAAACCAACCAATTTCAAAAGAAGGGACATCCCATTTTACTGGTTCAATCCAGATCTGTCCGATGAGGGCATGGGAAGTCTTCTCCCATATACCCATGACAAATCGTGTCCGGGATACCCAGTCAGCAGCAAATTCACGTATCTTGATTTCAGCCTGTTCTTCGCTCTTTATTTCAGTGGCCTCGTCAACATGCTCTTTCAAATGGTCACTATTTCTCTGCAGTTCTGAGAAATACAGATTTCCATCACCTTTCTGGTAAGGCCTTAGTATTAACCGTTCAGTTTCGATTCTTGAAGGAATCTCTAACAGCATCTTGTGCATCGTTCACCTCTTCTGCAAGGTGGATTGTATCTCTTATAAATACATTGAGTTAAGGATTGTCCAATTCAGTGTTACACGTGTAACATGGGCGTGGTGTTGATTGAGGCTGAAAAGAGGGCATAAGTACAGCAAAAAGCTTTTTGTTCACCTTGTACTGTTACACTATGGAACTGCTGGAATTTCAGCAATTGATGAAAGAGCTATACTTTCACAGAGATGCACAGCGAGGCATAGAGAAGACTTTCATGTGGGTGACTGAGGAATTGGGAGAACTTGGGAGAGCCATCAGGATGCAGGATGAACAGGGAATGAAAGAAGAGATGGCAGATGTTCTCGCATGGCTATTCTCCTTGGGGAACGTGCTGGATTTTGATATTGAAAAAGCTGTCCTTTCAAAATACAGAGAGGTCTGCCCTCGATGTCACAAAATCCCATGTGAATGCCCCTTTCCGTGATTCCAATTCTCTCACTTGTACCCTATACAGTATCTTTCTATCTCTACAAATTGGCTTCGAGAGCGATATATCCTGTAAGAACTGGGAGATACATGCATAAGAGATCTTGATAATGATGAGAAGTATGATTGCCATGCAGAATGCCTTGGCTGAGGAATAGGCTGTGAGGACCCTCTGGACTAAGCATGTGCCCCAGAATTTCTGGAGTACTGGAGTTGTTGTGGGCGGTCTATAGTCTGTCTTCTGTATGTGACCGAAGTCACCTGCGGCATTCCACTAAGCGACCTACCTTTGCCTCTGGCTGGGCTTTCATCGGCAACATTTGGTCTTGCATGACCGTTAGGGAGCTTTTCACCGCTTCCACCACAATCTTCGACAGATGGGCTGTCTCATTTTCATCTTGTGACGGCCGTGTTGTTTCTGTGCTTTACCCTGACTTTCGCCAGGCTCATGGAGCTACGGTCCCAGCCTCATGGACAGAACTTCCTCAGACATAATGTCCGAAGCCGCAGACCGCCCACATTATACAGTTAATTTCAATGTATAAAAAGATACCCCAATGCTTTCTACTCCTTATCCTGACCTCACGATTGCTGCTTGAAGATCATTCCATGACAGGACCATACCATGTACGGGCAATAATAATGTTACACGTGTAACACAGAGGCTCGCTAGTCTGATATCGTCATATAGCAAATCTTTAAATAGTTTCTCTTGCTCAATAGTCTATGAAAGTTTTAAAAGTCACAATCCTTATCATCCTGCTCATAGGACTTGCATTCCCTGTTACAGCCGCCACATTAACGGTAAGGGTCTTTGATATTAATGGAAATCCTCTCGAAGGTGCTACTGTCAAAGTAGCTTATGCAGAACAAGTTACAAATCAGGAGGGTATAGCTGTCCTGGAAATCCCCCAGCAATACACTGTGCCCATCAGTCTGAAGGTTACAAAAGAGGGATACCAAAGCTATGGAGCAGTCCTCAACCCTCCCTATCCCACAAGTCTGGAAGTTGTCCTGTACTCGGCAGTAACAGACTACATACGCGGAACTGTCTATTTCGATACTCCTGATAATCCTGCAGGTGGAGGATATGTCCTTGAATTCTTTGATGCTCTTTTGAATGAGAAGATTGGATTTTCGGTTACTGATGAGAACTCGCGATTTGAATTCGAGGTCTCGATCGATAGAACCTGCTATCTCATTGTCACAGATTTTCCTGAACAAAGATTTGAGGCAAAGGCAGGAGATGACATCGATGTCATAGTAAAAACCACAGAAAGGCCGAAAACGTCTCTTCTACTCCAGAGCGGCATAAGATTTGAGCCCGGGTCTATCATCATAGTGGGAGAGGCAGCAAATCAGATGGATGGTGTCACAGCCCTCTTAGTGAGGAACGCACTGCTCACCTGGGTTGGAGAGGCAGATCCACGGGTTTCTCTAAAAGTTCCAGGTTTCAGGGAAAGGTATACGGAAACAGGTGCCACTGTCCTAGATCAACTGGAAACAGTAGAAGTGACAACAGATATTACTGGTGTTGAGAAAACTGGGTTCTTCTCCGTCCTGGTAGGAGGTCCTGAAGTCAATGCTACCATGCTGCGGTACAACCTGATGCTGTCCACGAAGTTCATTGAGGACAGGGCTCTAGTGAACAGGTGGTATATACGGGATCCGGATGGATTCTCCTACAAGGATTCAGAATACGGGATCATTGCACTGATTCCAGTATATCCTCAGCTAGATGATTCTGCAATCTACAACATCACTGGAGGAGACAAGAGACTGTGCATGCTGGTGGTTGCCGGGAATGCACGAGAGGGCACCTATGCTGCAGGACTGAAACTGAAAGAGATCCTTAAAGTAGGGACAGAAGGGAAAGAACTATTAAATGAGCTTGACAAATTATTGATTTGGATGTTTCTGGGGGAATCACAGACTATACAGAAGGTAACAATTGTAGTGAAATATGTAGATGAAACAACTGCAAGTATTGTAGATGTTCTCATAGGTTAGTTTAGATGGTGCACATGAGGGAATGGCTGATTCTATCAGGAAAACTTGAAAAATACAAGGTAGAGTGCGGAACAATCACAGGAACTATTCTTGGAAAGTTTTTTGCAGATTATGTCATTTTCCATTCTTTTTCAGTTCTCCTCCTTGTTGTGGGAGCAGTCTTCACGTCCTGCAGTTTGATCGCTTTTTCCTCTTGGGGAAAGATACAGCAACCCTCCTGTGAATAGTAATAATCCAAGAAAGGCATAAAATGCATAAGAATAGGTTCTGTTCAACAGAAACTCTATTTCTATGAACACGAAAAAAGTATATATTGCATTGAATACGTATACATATATACTCTTGTCTTCATTTTTTACCAGTTTTTCTATTATGGGAGAAAAATGATGCTTCACAATTATGTAGCTGATGATGAACTCGACAAGGGTCTTTACATAGATCATGGGCAAGAATCTGTCATGAATGAACAATATTAGGAGAAGAAGGGCTAGTATAATGTATGGTCCTATTTCTCTGGGAAATCGCTTCATTGCGCTATATCCTTTTCCCTTCTTCATGAATACCCGCCTCATTTGCCTTTCAGATGTATTCATAGATGCTGTTCGTAACTGAATCGCAGTACTATGTCCTGAAGCACTGCTTATGGATAATATCCTTGGAAGTGATGTTCTCTACCTTTACATCCTTTAATATGTTTAACAATTATTCTTTATAAGCTTTTTGGTGGGGTTAGATGGGTTTGAAGAATCGGTATAGGATAATGAGAAATCAGTAATTGCTGAAGATGCTAGCTCAGTAGAGAACAAGGAGCATGTCGTGGGATTTCTTCATGGCTTGAAATCCTTGGAAAATACAGCGTTCTCACATTCATGGAGTGTCTTTTGTAAAGAATTCACAGACAGAATAGCAGCTTATCCAACTACAAGTGCAGCATACAATCCTCTAGACTTTTGTGATCCATAATGCTTTTAAGGCTTCAGTAGAAAAGGTTTCTATGAGGCTCCTTGCCCTGCATTCTGATTTCATCGAATACGAGATTACTAAGGAAACCTCCGCAGCTGAAGAACTTCCTGATAAATTCAAGAAGGATCGAATGAAAGAAGTTCTAGCTATTCCCACAATGGAAACCATAAGCCAAAGAAATCCGTACATTGCAGAAGACGGAAATGGACAGAAAGTGATGACTCTGAATGAGTTGTTACCACAGATTTGTGAGAAAACAAAGGGAATGCCTCTCAGGCCTCTGGCTTTGCCAACCCTTTTTTCAAAACGTCCAAAATTCAGGTGATCATATGGAAGACATACTGAGTAAAATTCTGGCTCATAAGGGAAAACCCTTGGATGAAGTGGCACAACTCTTTGAGATGACTCCCCGAGACATACTGGAATTGCTCATTGAGCGAGAGCGGGTATTCAAGGTGGCTGCAGTCCCTCTTTCTACAGAGGTTGAACCACCACAGGTTAGTGAACTTGTTGATGAGCGCACTGATGATCAACTGGCTGGTTATTTCCTGAATCGATTGGAGAAGGAATCGCTGTCGATTACTGCTTTGAACAACAAGTACAAGGTTTATGATGAGGACCGGGTAGAGAGAATCCTAGAGAACCTGGTACGAGAGGGAAAGCTGGCCAAACGGGAGAGCAGGAACAAGAGGGGAAGATTCGTGTATGAAGCGTCCTGAGAAAAGTTGACTGCTCTTTGGCGCTTCAGAATGAGATAGTGCTGGGAACCATTTTTCTGTTACACGTGTAACAGTCCGTCCCCATTGATAGCAGTATTTGAGATTGAAAGTCAGCAAATTAATCGGAAATTATGAGAGAAGAATTCATGGAGAATGAACCGGGATATGGGCTCTCCACTGAGAGGCCTCAGTGTTTGAGAAGGAGATTTATGGGGGCAATAGTTTTTTAAGCCTCTGGGGGATTTGCCCTCCCGGCAATATAACATTGGATTTGAAGTATATAAAGATAGTGGAAGAAATGTGCAGTTGTTGGCATAGATCATGGTAAGCTATCTGCAATGTGCCATGAGCTCTGGATTCACTGGCAATCGACAATCGATGGAACGGGAAATTCAGAAGTCCTTTTTTCTAAAAACTCTCTAGAATGCTCTCATTTTCTGTACAATACACATTTCTTGGATCAAGAATTGAACGTCACCAGGTAAGCGATAGCTGATATCTGTTCTGAAATGATGAATAGAGCTCAGAAGTGTATGGTCAACCTGCGAAATGGAAAACTCTTTTATATTAGTGATGCGTGAGATACGTATGAATCGAATCTACCATATACTGCTCTTCATTTTTATTGCCACAATTTCTGTGGTTCTCACAATCCATTTTGGGTATACTGTACTTGGATTTGCAGAAGCGGGAGCAGCATGTGCAGTCCTCGTGGCTGTAACAGTATACGGTGCGTACTATTCCAGAATTGAAGACAGGATTTTGCAGACTGGATTGATCCAGCAGTACCTGCTCTCAAACTTCACTATAGATCAGTCTACCCTGACCTACCTTCAGAAGCTCTTGAAAGAAGACTATAACATCACCGTGAATACAGAACAGTTGACATCTGCAATCGAAAGGGAACAGGTCAGAAGAGAGCTTGAATTGGAAAAAGAAGAACTTTCAGATTTCAAAAACAAGTTCTGCATTGGGGAACAGCCTGAAACACTGGAAGAGTACATAGAAAGGTTTGTAACTGTCTTCGGGAGAGGGTCGGTGCGCAATGTGTACTATTTGAAAAGAGTCATGGATGAAGCAGGAATTTCGTATTCTGAAAAAGAGGAGTTCACAGATAAGATTGTAGCATTGAGAAACCTGATTGAGGTAGAAATAGAGCGAAGGGGAGGACCCTCCAAGAAAGAGGTAGAGGTGACCTGCAAGGTATGCCCGACATGTGGAAATGAATACCCGGATGTACTGTTATTCTGCCCCTTCTGCAAACGAGAGACTGCACGCGTATCGGAACCAGTGCATGAGGTCATCTATTGTCCCCAGTGCAAGAAGCCAATGGTTCGATCCATCTTGAAGAAGGATGGAAAATTCGTCAAGGGATACCAGTGCAGAAACCTAAAGTGTCTGTATGAGATAACCAATGAGGAATCCCAGGATGCCCAATGATGCATAGGGAAGAGCAGGTGCCTCTTTCTGTCGCGTAGCCAGAAGCAATCCTGTCAAGGCAAACAGGGAAGTGAAAAAAGCCTCTAGTGCAGAGTAGTTCAGATGGACAGATACTACCAAAATTGAAGGTAAGATGATGTCTGCAGCACCCAGTACAAAAGTCTCCTCCTTGGTATCAAAGGTGAAGATCTGGGAACCACCTCTCTCGTAGACATCTTCTGCTATGACCTGCATGTGTTTGGTCTTCCGTACTGCGAGAACATCGTATACGGAAAGGAGAATCAGAAAGGCAATCACAGGTATGACATGAAGGGAGGCTCCTAGCAGGGCAGCAATCCCTACTGCCAGAATGACAACACTGACCTTTTTGAACTGTTTTACTGTGTATCGCAGGATCACAGCAGACAAAGACAGACCAACTGCGATGTACATGTTGATGAAGGGAGTAAGAACCAGGAAACTGATAACAAACAACCCAACATACTCAGTGAAGTAGTAGAGAAGAAAACTGAGTTTATACTTGATGAGGATTAGAACGATGATGGTGGCCACTATGACCAGTCCAAACAGTAAGAAAGAGGTTGCTGGTCTGTCTCCCGATTCTATGATCTTGACATCTTCACTCCAGAATCTCTGTGCTACCAGAAGGGCTAATGCCTGGATTATGACGTAATTTGCCGTCAAGTAGTATCTGAATTTGTTCATGCGCATCACACATGGTGATTTCTGGTACATATAAGAGTTGCTGTTCATGGAAAAATGTGTGTTAAGGTGATGATGTTCTATGAAGAACTGAATACTACGTCTCCAACCTCTGTTCTTCTTCTTCGAATCTCAAAAAATGAAAATGATCTCACTGCTTTAGATTTCAATTCTCAAAAAACAGAAATACAATATTATTTTGAGATAGGATTACGAATATTTGATATTTGGAGGTTTCTATTTACTTCGAATCCTTATATTGGTATTCATGGACGAAATTACAAGAATATGGAAAAAGGCTTGGAATCTTCCCTTGATAGAGCCTATGGGAGGAATTCCAGGCGACGATGATCCGGGCACTCCTGTGTAGTCCCAGATCATACACTGTACAGAGAATGGCGCGCCTCCCGATCCTTCGAAGAATTCATCTTTTTTTTCTTTTTTTTTCAAAAAAAATGAGAGAGAATAAATCTAATGTTTATGATTCTCCAGCAGATGTTCAATATTCTTCTCATATTCGTGATAGGGAAATATCCACCTCTGGGTCTGCAGGTCAAAATTACTTACATCAAAGGATTGTCTTCCCATATACCTCGTTGTATGTGATTTCAGCTGATATGCTCTCACCCAGACTTCATCAATGTTCTCAAAGGCAGAAAGAAACTCTGGTATGTTCCGTACACTTGCCCAGCACAGCATGATGCCTGTCTCTCCGGCTAATGTATACGCTCTGTACACTCTGCACGACTTTCCCAGGTTTTCCATGACCTGTACTGTCTTTGATGGAGTCTCTGCAAGTACGAATAGCAGAGAGGAAAAACACGTGTCTCGCGGATAGGGAGCCACATTGTAGTGTTTTCTTTCTGCGATGTGGTATTCTACCAGCTTCTGTATGGCGTACTTGATCTGACTTTTTTTCCAGATGTAGCCATAGAAATCTCTTTCATATTTCAAAATAGTTCCAATATCGACACTTTTCACCTGGAGGTATCCCATGATCCTTATTTCAAGCTGCCTCCAGGTCTTCTCAATTTTCTGGTGAGAATACTTCATTTCTGGCAGTGGGCATTCTGAAAAAAGATTATCGTAGGAGATGATCTCTCTTCCAAAGAAATCGGGGTTTTCTACAATCCACTGATTCTGAGAGGAGTAGAAGGTATGCTCTATGATTCCTTCCTTTTTCAATACGTTGAGAAGCTGTGCAATCTGCGCATGATAGTTACACTGGAAGTAGACAAAGAATCTATCTCCCTGGAGGGCAGGGAAAATCCACCTCCAGCACCCTATAGCCTTGATCAGATTAAAAACGAGATCGTAGTATTCAGTATCAAAATGTATGTCAGCATAGATATCGAAGATCTCGTTCTTCCCCACTGCATTCAGGTTGATGTGGTAGTACGGACCTCTTAAGTACCCCCTTTTATAGAGCTCTCTCTTCTTTTTGGATATGGCAGGTTCGTACTTATAGCCTGTCATATCTAGGAGCTTCCTTGATGGTGTATCAGGATCATTTCCAAGGAGGTTCAAGAAAACTTTCTCCTTGTGAGAGAGATCGCGGTTAATAGAAGTCACTTCAAATAATATACATAGGAATTATTAAAGGTTTTGGAAGTGTGAGAATCACAAGAATAAGGAAAGAAAACGGGGAATTTCTCAATTGAAAAGAGAATATGATGTGTGAGAGCAAAAATGATTGCTGCATTCCTTTTAATTTCGATTTTCATAGATGTTGACAGCAAATGAGTTTGTGTTACACGTGTAACAATGAACATGATTTCGAGCTCTTCATGAGAAAGAGCTTTAAACCTGAGAGGAATAGTGCAGACAATGGACAGGAGAACATTAGAAGATCTGGCAGATTTTATCAGAACTTCCAAGAAAGCTGCTTCCCTGACTGGAGCAGGCATTTCAGTACCCTCAGGGATACCAGATTTTCGGTCTGAGAACGGACTCTGGAGAAGGTATAATCCGGAGATATATGGTTCATATCAGCAATTTGTGCAGGATCCTTCCTATTTCTGGGAAATGCATATAGATGTCATGCACCTTATAGAAAAGGCTTCACCAAATCCAGCTCACAGAGCGCTGGCAGTTCTGGAGGAAAGAGGAATTCTCACAGGTATAATAACACAGAACATCGATGGGCTGCACCAGAAGGCAGGTTCTCGAACAGTGTACGAATTACATGGCACCAACGAGAGCTGTTCATGCACGATCTGTGGAAAGAACTACAGAACTGCAGTGATTGCAGAGAGACTGTTCTCGTTTGAAAAAGATGAGCTGATAAAATTGATGCGCAAGGGAAAGGAAATCCCAACCTGCAACTGCGGTGGGTTCATAAAACCGGATATTGTCCTATTTGGTGAATTAATGCCGAAGAAACCATTTTTGGCTGCAGAAAAGCTGGCAGAATCCTGTAATCTCCTGATTGTGGTAGGTTCCAGCCTCCAGGTTCAGCCTGCAGCATCCATCCCTTTTGTGACAAAGAGGAACAAAGGGAGATTAGCAATCATCAATAATGAGCCGACCTCCCTGGACTGGATGGCAGATTTCGTCCTCCTGGGACGGGCTGAAGAAGTACTCCCTGAACTTGTAAGAGAAGTGGGAATCTCGTAGAGATACTATATTTCCAATAGAGATTTCACTTTTTCAGGAGTCAGAATGCCATATTCAGTTATGAATCCCCTGATATACTCAAGAGGGGTTTTATCGAAGTAGTAGTTTTTCACAAAGACATTCTTGTATTTATCTTCCTTCTTCAGAACTTCTTCTGGATTCTTCTCTTCAATGATGATCTCTTCTGCAGTGAACTTATTAGTGGAGCATGCCACATAGGTTGGGAAGGATAACGCCAAGAACCTGGTGCCAATCTTGTTGATGATGTACAAGGGTGTAACAGAATCAGCTCCCACCAGTACGAGATTCGGACTGAACAGTGTGGCAGCAGCATCCACAACAAAGGTGACAGGTATCTCTTGTGAACTCAAAGCTTCAGCCAGAAGTCTTCCTTCGCAATTCGGCCTACTCTCAGTAACAATTATGTGAAAAGGAGCCATTTCGTATGCTTTGATCAGAATCTTCTCTACAGTGGAGCTTCTGCTGTGGGTGAGCACTGTCATACCTTCTGTTATCAGAGAGGTGCCATAGTCTACAATAGAAGATTCTGCTTCTTTGAGGAATTGCAGTCGCTCACTCACAGCCTGTTTCACAAGGGTTCGTACTTCTTCCAGGGTTTCTCCTCTTTCTGCGGCCCGGACCACATGGGAAAGCTCGTTCTGGAGAGAGATCATGCTCTTCTGTGATTGGGAGAGATTGAAACATTCTTTCTTGAGAGAGGAGAGAAATTCATCTCGCGAAGCGTAGTCACTATCTGCCAATCTTCCTATGAGGAGGAGGGCTCTTGCTGTTAGGACTGCAGCCCCTGAGAGATTATCATCTTCAATGCGCATAAAGAGGTATTCTCATTGTTGATTATGAGTGTTTGGGTTTCAGCTACCCCCGGAGTTCTATTATGTTACACGTGTAACATAAGAGAGCTAGCAGATTGATCGATTCTGCTTTCTTGTCAGTTCTCTTACAGATTCGGCCCTTACCACCAGATATTCAAAACAGTCATCTCTATCACTGCCATCTGCAAGCACGGTGCAGATAGGTTCTGATTTCAAGATTGGATCAAAAGGATGAGGTATGTCCTTGATCCAGCCATAATTCAGCCATTCGCTAGTATCCGGCATTCTCAGATCTTCTTCAGCATAGAGTATAGCCTTCCCCCATGTCTTCTGTGGGTTCTTTCTTTGTGTAGACTCTCCTCTGCAACCTTGCTCATGCATCAGAAAGAGATTAATGTCAAAGGCTTTCTCCACAATTTCAAGAGTAGCCTGAGGCCTTGGATTCACTTCCATCAGGTACACTCCCTCATTTACTACAAAATCCATTCCAGAACTCCCCTTTAGTCGAAATGCCTTGACCAGGTTCTCGCAAGTATTTCGTATCTCCTCTTCCTTGCCCGTGTACGCTGGTGTGATATTCCCGCAGTACCAGAATCTCCTTCCACCAAACTCCTTCTTCCCAATCAATTGTTCATTTACGGAGATGACTTCTGCTTCTGTGCCGTTGCCAATCACTGATGCTGAGAAGGCTTCACCTTTCACAAATTCCTGGACAATGTAGTGAGGAAGCCTCCGGATTCCAATGCCCCCTCCACTCTTCTTGGGCTTTACCACAAAATCTAGCCCATTAGCAGTTCTGGGAATCAAAATTTTATTCTCTTTACAGAACCTGTACAATATCTTCCAGTTCCTCACCTTTCTGACTGTCTCTGCATCGTTCCCTATGATTTCACATCTTTCTGCAAATTTCTGTAGAATCTGTGGGTAGTTCTCCAGTGGGCCTGTATAGACGAGACAGTCGTATTCAAGGGTCTCGGCAGCCCTCAAGAAGAGGAAAGGATCCAAGTTCAAAGATGCTCTGTATTCTCTTCTCAATGAGATGCTGTGGCAGATTTGTTCCAGATCCAGGTCTCCGAAGAAATCTACTGCACAACACTCCTTTCCTGCTCTCACTGCTGATTCTGCCAGTCCTCTGGTGCTCAATCCAGCTAGAAGGTACCTCATGTCACAACATCCCTCAATCGCCCTGTGTTCACAGCCTCTTTTACCTCCATTGCAATCCTTCTCCCCACACTCATTTCCTTACCATACTTGTACAGAGTATATGGAGATGTGGTCAGCAGGATGGGAGCCCCTGGTACTCTCAGGGACACATCGAAGGTATAGAATTCCAGATTTCTGTTGAAGACTCCCTGGAGCGCAAAACACCCGTAGATCCCTGGGGGATACTCCTTCTTACACGTTTCTGCAAATTTCTCTCCTAATTCAAATACAGTATCTAACTGCGACTCCCGGACTGTTAAGCCTCTATGTCCTATGGGTATCACTGTAGGAGTCTTATCAAACGCTTTCTGCTCCTCTGCTGTCATGTGCAGTATTCCTTCAACATCTGTCTCGATCCGCTGATCAGCCCCCATGAACTCTACTTCATCGTGCAATGGAGAATAGAAGTAATCCAGATTGAACAATGCTCCAAAAACGAATTCCTCAATGACAGCATTTTCCAGATCTTTCTCCAGAATCAATTTTTTCCTGATCAATTTCTCAGATTTTTCTCTGTACTCCTCAAAGGAGGAACATGTGAAAAACCCTCTTTCCACTCGTTTTACTGCGTGTGGGAGCTTCACCATGACCAGCCTGTCGATTTCTTCTGGATTCTGAAAAAGTCTTGGGTAGGGAACACCTGCTTTCTCCATGAGGTAGTACTGATTCCGGGGTGAATCTCTCTCTTCAGCCCTCAAGAGCATTCGCGCTCCGAAAAGAGGAATCTCAAATTTAGTCTCAATATTGGTATATCCACAGTACACAGAGAATGACCTGTTGGGCACGAAGATGGTATTCAACTCCTGCAGTTTTTCAATGACATCTGGATCTGAAATTTCAGCAAATTTCTCGAGCAGGATCACTTCGTCAAACAGATTTCTGTACCTTTTAGTGTAGGTCTTCTCCCTTCCTTTCTGGCAGACCACTACAGTCCTGAACCCTTCTTCAAGGGCTCCGTACCCTACTTCTAGAGCGGAATGCGAACCCAAGACGCCAATGTGAATATCTTCTTTTGAGTAGGTTTCCACTAAGTCTTGAACTTTCTTTCTCATGGGTTAACCTCCAATCACCTGTAGAACTGATACAATAAAAACCTTCATATCAAAGTACCTCTTTCCCTGCAACATCCAGGGCCTCGACAATTCCAAATGAGTGTTACACGTGTAACATGGAAGCAGTTCGTACAATATCAATGAACTGTTCAAGATGAAACAATAATGTACACAAAAATGGAAATCCTGCTCAACGATATCTTTTTCTTGATCTAATACTATAATCATTCTGCTATTTTACTGGATTTTCAGATATTTACATTCATTTTTTTCTGAATGTTCTTTATATGCAAAATGTTCAAATAAAAAATAAGAATTTGAACTATAAAGAATCTGAAAAACAGAAAATTGATGATTTTTCAAGAGCAAGGTGAAATTACCATTTAATTGTACGACTGTACATATATACATCTTTTTAATGAAAATAAGGTAAGAAAAGAAAAGCTTAAGTATTTTCGAGTAGATTATAATTGATTTCATGGAAGAAACATATGATATCATCATTGTTGGCTGCGGGATGGCAGGTGCCCTTGCAGGGCTTGCTGCTCTCCAGGAAGACCTCACTGTATGTATTGTGGAGCGAAAGCAGAGAGAATTCATTGGCAAAAAGACATGTGGTGAACTCATTCCTCAGAAAATATGTGAATGGCTCAAAAATGATTTTGCTCTTGCCATTGAATACTATCCATTGAAAGGGCTGACAATCTGCAGTAAATATGAGACGATTCACGCTGAGGGTGCACTGCACATTGAAGAGCCGCTCTGTACCATAGATAGGTGGAAATTCGGGCAAATTCTAGTAGATGAACTGCTCAAGAGAGGGGTACATCTAAAGCATGAGACAGTGAGAGGTCTTGTCTATGGAACCTGCCTCAAGGGTGTGAAAACGGAAGATTCTGTACTTCATGGCGCAGTTACCATAGATTGTAGTGGCGTTTTTTCTGTCTTGAGAAAGAAAGTCATGAAAGATTCCCGGGCTGTTCAGTCTTTTGGGATAGCATACAAGGAGAATATCACAATGAGAGAATCTCATGCCTTGGAATCTGCTGTGCTCATGTTTGACACGAGTGTTGTTCCTTCAGGTTACATATGGTACTTTCCCAAGAGCGAATATACACTCAATGCAGGGGTTGGTGGACTGGTACAGGGTAAAGGGCTCAGGGAAATACTGGCGAATGTTGTGGAGGCTCATTTCAGTATAGAGAAAAGAACCCATGCTGGATTTGGTATTCTCCCCCTGGGTATGCCGCTTCCTTCTGTAGTGGGCCCTGGGTTATTGGTTTGCGGAGATGCAGCTTGCCACGTGAACCCGCTGACAGGAGAAGGAATCGCACCTGCATTGATGGGAGGATATTCAGCAGGAAAGGTGGCTGCACGGGCAGTACAGAACAGCGATACATCAGTAAGAGGAATGTGGCAGTACAATTCCGAGTGTGCCAGACGATATGGAGCAATCTTCGGACCCCTCTTTGTTTTGAGAGATTTTCTGCTGTCTCTGTCACAGAAAGAGCTTACATTCTTACTGGATCGTTTGATAACCAGCGAAGAGCTTGCACAGTTGGAAAAGCATTGGTCTTCTCCGTCGTTGAAGAGAATGTTGACTGTCTTCTTAACCAATTGGAGGAATCTGCCTCTTCTTTATAAGCTAAATACCGTGCTCAAGAGAATGATGGAAATCAGAAACCATTATGAGTGCTATCCTGAAGGCCCTGAAGGATTTCTTCAGTGGCGGCAGGACCTGGCCTCCCTTTTTCAGTAAGAATTGCTGAACTGTAATGTAATCAATAATCAGGTATTTCCAAAATGCTTTCGAATTTTCAAAAAACAATATTGCCTGAGACCTAATGCATCTATTGATAAAGGACCCTGCAACCGCTCTGATGTAAAGATCCCACAATTGTAAAGATCCCACAATACTTATATTTTCCAAGGAGAACCAGATTCAGGTGAATCAATGTCATGCATTAGCAAAGAAGATAGAGCTCTTCTGAAAGCTCTTCCTGAAGAAAAGCTCATAGAGGTCATGATGTTCAACAACAGAAACATCTGGAGAGTGGACGGCCTCTATTTTCTTGGTATTGAGAAGCAGTTTGGAACGGATGCAGCAACGGAAATTGATGCAGGAGTATGGAACATCATGGGCAGCCTGGAGGCCAGGGCGTTGAAAGAGATCTTCACTGCAAAAGATTTCACTGTACGAACAGTGATGGAGCTGTTGCAGTACACCAGTTGGTCTTTGGATCAGCAGGAAAAAGTGATGACTGTAGAAAATGATACTGGTATTCTTAAAATTCTGAACTGCAGAACACAGACGACCAGATTAAATAGGGGCCTCTCAGAATTTCCGTGCAAGCAGGTCAGATACAACTATCTGAGAAGCTTTGCAGAAGAGATAAACCCTCGCATTTTGTGCACGTGTATATGCTGTCCTCCGGATGAGCATTTTGGGG
Organism: uncultured Thermococci archaeon; assembly: GCA_964516825.1. Classification (GTDB taxonomy): domain Archaea; phylum Methanobacteriota_B; class Thermococci; order Methanofastidiosales; family SZ-28-30; genus SZ-28-30. The sequence goes on along the minus strand of CAZFAR010000007.1, from coordinate 1,845 downwards.
ATGTGTGGTGTGAATGGCACTTCGTCCTGAAGTGAGGAAAAGGGATTTACTTGTTACTATCTGCCCGAAATCATGTACATGCAGATCTTGCTCCCCTGAATTAAGGGTTGGACAGATTGCACAAAATAAGAGTTGAAAAATGCCATATTTTTGTTTTACGAAAAAATGATCAAATAAAGATTACAAAGGTTTAAAAAGGAGTGTACCTAAAAGGTATCAGCTTAAACACAACTAAGAAGAGTGGGAAGAATACCACTTCCATGGATTTCACCTCCTTCGTCTTATTTAAAACACCCCACTCTTCTTACTCCTTTTTGTCTGATTTTTTGGGAATGACTGCTCTCAAAGAATCTTGTTTTCCCCAAAAAGAGAATGCTATCCTGAATATGATACAAGTTCTGAAAAAAAAGACTTGAATGAATAATATTCTTGAAGAATCGTAAATAGATGTACGTTCTAAAGAAGAAGAGGCAGCATATCTCCTAAGTACAAAAAATAGGGTATATGACTACTTGATACCGAATAGGGTCAGTGCCTCAGATTCTACCGCAATTATCTGACTTCCATTTCCATTTCTCAGCTCAAGACTATCTGCTGCTACCTTTTTCAGGGCTATGCGTTCCTGAGGCTCGGCTGCAATCTCTCTTTCTTCTATCCATCCACTCCAGGCAATTCGTGAACCACCCAGTACTTTTACTATGTCTCCAGGAATATACCTGTATAGACCTCCGGGTGTGGTCAGAACGAGTACATATTCTTCTCCATGTCTTGTTGTCTCTGCAGTCTCTACGGCAAACTCATATTCTCTGCAGATTCCTTCTTCTCTTTCCATGGCTCTCCATTCAATCAAGGGTATGAATTCCAGGAAGTTCTGATCATAGAGGGGTGTACATCCCTGCTTTCTGTCCACCTGGATGGCAATTGGCACTCCATCAGCACAGAAGAACTGACGAAACTCCACATTCTGTAAGATGGAACAGAATACAGCCCTGTATGGATCCATACTTTTTCCCGATATGATTAAAGAGAAATTTGGCCACAGTTCGCAAAAGTCAATAATGTCAAGAAACCTGTATTCAGTCATCATCTTTCGAAGTAGCACAAGAAACAGGAGAGGGTCTGTTACTGCAGCAGTGACGTCCTGATCTTTCACCTGGGCTGCAATTCTCATGAATCGCTTCTCCCAGTTCGCAATCCTTATTATTTCAGAGGAGGGTACAAATATCTTCCCCAGAATCGGAATCTTTTTCAGGGCCAGAAATGCGAGAAAAGAACTACACGCTACAGGAATCCCTCTGATACCACGCGTGTACACCGCATCCAGACCTGAAATGACCTTTCCCTCCTCTGTCACCATTCCTTCTGCTGCACAGATTGTGTATAGCCTCAGGAATGCTTCCTGAAAGCTGCTGATGACACTTCCTGTACACGGTAAGAGCTTCTCTCTCCCTGACATTTCTGCTGTTCTCATCCATAAATGGAAGGGTTCTCTTACCAGTATGTCCTCCTTCCCAGAAACCATAGCCTGTATGTAGGGTTTAAGATCTGAATACGTGGATAGGGGAACGCACTTCTGGAATTCTACTCTGTCTGAGATGACGCTGAACAGATGCTCTCTTCCGAAAAGGGTACTCTCATTTCTTTTCAGAATTGATTTGAGAACTTCTTTCTGAGTCTCTTCAGGATGATTCATCCACCTTTCCTGATCAGCTCGCTTTAACAACTCCGGTATCGAGACCATTTCCTCACCTCTTTCAAAAAGTACTGTGAAAAGAAAGGCTCAACGAACCTCTTCCCCCATTTTGGCATAGGACTGCTCTTCCGCCTCACCATCCTAGGGAGTCC